>NZ_CAWNBB010000055.1:0-87194 GCF_963872585.1 Vibrio sp. 10N.222.47.A9
GCTCTAACGAACTTTGGGGCAGAAATGAGCTAGAGCTACTACTCTAATGATTCATTAGAACGAATAGCAGCGTACCGATGCGATCGCTGCCATTTTAAGAGGATACTTTATTGCTTGCTACTCATGGAAACAGGAACGTAATACTTTCTTGGGCTATATAAGGGGTTAAAGGAACGTTTTTGTGCCCAAGCAGCGGCCAATGAATACCTAGTCTAGAATAAAGACATTTAACCCGTTCCTACTCTCTCGTACTGGCCTTATACCTGAAATTACATTCACTCTCGATGGATATCCTATGCCGAGACTAATATTTCCAGCCGTTAAATTGTAACGATTTAGGGATAGGGCTGTAGCAAGGGTATTCGGTTTGTAAGCCGTAGTTAATAATCATTGAAATATCAACGCCGAAGGACCCTGCATAGTTTGCTCGTCTGAACTTCTGCGGATCGTTTTTGGCGGTTTTCTCAAGTACCATCCAGATCATATCTTCAAGGAACTCAGGGTGGCGCCTTGGATCGAGCGCCATTGTATCGCGCATACAGAACCAACTGCCACCCCCTAGTCGTTTTTGATTATAGGCATTGTCAAAATACGCAGTATGCAAACCTTGTAGGTAGGCGTTTAAGCGTATGGACTCCACGGTGTCCGTTTCATCTATGTGCTGCAAGAAGTAAGGCAGTTTGGTGATGTCTGCCATATCTTTCTTATCTATGTTCATCAGCGTGGGACTATTGTACTGCTCGTGTATCTCGCTCAGCAGTTGAGTGAGCTCAGGAGAGTGGGGTTGAGCTTGCACGCTCGCACAGGTAAGCAGTAGCAATGGTAAGACTGTTTTCATGGTCATTCTCCCTTTAGATACCTGATCATAATACCAGTATTTAGGCGGTGCATAAAGTTCTTTTTTATGCACCTAGTTAAGTATTATTCTTTCGAGTTTTGTGTGTATCTTGGCACCGCAGGATAGGCTTGGTCGGAGGTGACGTATTCCGTCCTTTCGGGTCTAGTGATCTCCTTTTCTACCTGCGACTTGACGGTCATTTCAATCATCGGCTCAGGTTTGATGATGGGTTTCTGCGCTTCCTCTTGTTGAAGTTTTACATCATCGGTAACCCCATCAAAGCGCGCTTGATTAAAGAGTCCGCCCGTTCCCTTGGTATGCAGCATCTCGGTGCGGGTGTGTGCCACGGTATCGACGGTACTAGCCCATCCTTTCTCCATCGTGTTGTTTTGCTCGGGTGTCAGTTCTGGTTGTTGGGTTGGGGTGGTGGTTTCATGCGCTTTCTCCATTGTTGCCACAATCTTCGCCGTGTCACCATCGAGTCCCGCCATGGTGGCGAACGCTTCAGTGCGAGTAAATTTTTGCCAGCGTTCTTTCGCCTCAGCAATATCTTCCGGTTGGTAAGCGGTCATTAGACGTTGAACGTCTGGTTGGTTTAATCCTATGTCTTTTTCCAAGTAATTCTGGAAGCCTTGAATAGAATTGGCCGTAAAGCTGGCACTGCCAGAGTCTAGGCGCGTTTGAGTATTCGAGAGGGCGTTCAAGTCCGATTGGCTTTGCAATGCACTTGCACCAAGAGACTTGGTGTTGCTGGCGTTAATCGCAAAATCATGCGCAAACTGCTCAACCGACGTTCGGGTGTCTTTATTGTCCACCTGCGTGCCGGCACTGGTCACGGCATTGGCCCCTTCGGTGTATTGCTGCGTGGCTTGCTCAAGCTGCTGCTTTTGCTCGGCATTCATATTGCTGTAAGCCGTACGTTCATCATCAGACCATTTCACGCCGCCACTGGCGCCCAAATTGAATGGCGATGCCCCTTTACCGGTGCCTACGCCGCCCTCGAAGCCGCCATAGACACTTTGCAGGTAAGCTTTTGATTGGTCTTTCGTCCAACCCGTTTGTTGAATCACGCTGTCAACCGCCGTTTGCATGTCATTCATACCTTGGCTGACTTGAGTATTAAAGCCACTGGTGCTGCCTTCACTGTAAGCCAGGTTTTTACCCACACTATCATGCCAGCGGTCGCTCAGCGCCGCGCCTCCTTGGAGGGTTTGAGCCAGTTGGGTGCTAGTTTGAGCAAGGTTTTGCTGCGTTTGATTGCGGGCATTCGCCACACTCTCTTGCAGCATGCTTTGCGTATTGGCGCTGATGTTGCCGCGACTGGTGGTTTGTGAGCTGTCGTAGGTGGTGCGCCCATCTCCGTGTTGTGTGGTCACCGAGCCGTCTGGGTTTTGGGTGTAGCTGTGACCTTGGTTGGCGAGGGTATTGGTATCAAACTTATTGGCATGGGTGTTGTTCATGCTGTGGTTGTCAATCTGCATACTGCCAAAATCCAGATTACCCGTGGACGCTGCCGCGCTCGCTCTGGCATTGGTCGAGTTAATCATGCTCGAGAGCTGGTAGTTCATGCTCGACATGACTTCTTGACCGCCTTTTAAAATGCCTTTGGCTATCATAGGGACGCCTATCATCAATATACCCGTGATCCAGGCGAAGCGGCTGTGAAGCTCATCCGCGGCGTTCGCGTTGGAGAGGACGAGCCCTCCGAACTTACCCGAGACATCCGTAGACAGAGATTCCAATCCCCAAAGCTGAAAGCCGTTGATGATGGCAAACAAGGCTGGCCAGGTGGCCAAAAAGGCAAACGTCCCAAAATAGTTTTTTAACACCATCATGGTCAAGCCAGGAATGACCGCGGCACCTGCAACAAAGAAGCCTAGGCACGCGAACAACATAAACATCATCGTATGGAGCATCGGCAAGTATTCTCTTGCCATCAAACCTAATGACGCCCACATTGAGGTGGTTTGCAGTTTATTGGTGGTATAAGCGTAATTGAGCGCAGCTTGCGTTGGGTCAAGGCTATCAAGGTTGTAGCGTAGCTCGTTCATCAGCATGTTTTGTTTGATGGTGCTGGACGCGCTGGTACTCATTCTAAAAAATTTGTCGTAGCTGCGGGTGAGTGACTGCACCACTTGCGGCTTATAACGGTCCGCGTCTTTGCCAAGCAATTGATGCGCTAACAAGCTCATGTTTTTATTGGCGGCATCATCAAAGCGCTGCTTGATGATAGGGTAAGCTTCTTCACATCGCTTGTAGGTGCTTCGGCCGCCGCCTTCATCAAGATAAAGGGCGCGCAACGGGCTTTGCCTAACGCCGTCTAAAAAGGCAAAAATATCAGGGGCGGTAAAGAGTTCATCCCAGGTGTATTTCCCATTGATTCTCACATCCCCAATCATGCAGTTATGAAAGTAGTCTCGCCAGAGTTTTTGCAGCGCCAGCTCATTAATCCTGGATTGTCTTGAGAGCTGATACAGCTCAGAGCCAAACAACATCCCAGTACGACCATAACGCTCATCGTCGGAGGTGGTGAAAATGCCTTCCACACCTTCGGCCATCCCCACCATGATAGAAGAGAAAAAGTAAGTAGGCACGGCCACGAGGTAAGGGACATTATCCACCTTGTAAGCCTTACCCGGTTGCGTCTTATCAATGATGAGCATGTCGGCTTTCATGTTGATAAGAAACAGGGGTACGGCAAAGAACACCACCATCCATTTGATGAGGTCTTTGGGGTTACGTGACAGCATGAAGATAAACAAACTGGTGATAAGCCCCAGCATCATGCACATCTGTAAGTAATCCCCAAAGGTATTGGTTCTAAAAAAAGTGGCCAGCGCATTAAAGGCTTTGTTGACCACTTCGCCGGAAGTGTAAGTGTAATATTCGAGTATCATAGGTCAGTTCCCATAAGCCGGGGTAGGTTTGGTGGTCGTGCTGATTTCTTTTGTGCTTTGCTGCGTGGTCTTTCTTTGCGAGTCAATCAGTTGATTGCGGTTGTTGAGCGCCTCAATGGCGTTCTCAGCCAGCCCCGCGGTAAAGCGTTTGGCGTTATCGATATCACGAGTGATGAGGGCGATGTCATCCTGGCTGTTGTTGGTGTTGGCCAAGGATTGGCGGGCAACATTTAACATGCTCACGAGGTACTGATTAAGCAGCTCCACCGCTATCATTCGCGAGTAGTTGCTGGTATCGGGGGTTTGATTGGCGGATAAGTCGTCAATAAAGAACTTGAGTACCGGCGTTTGAATCAGCTCCAGAAAACCCTCTTGTTGACGCGTGAGTCTTTGGTCGGTGGCTATCTTTTGCAGTATCGATTCCAGTTGTTTGCGTATCTGGTTTTGTATGCCGTTAGTTTGACTTATGGATAAGTTATTGCGCTTGGTAATGGTAATGCACGCATCTGGGTCTGTTTTGCGACACTGATAAACGTCAGCCTTGCCCCCTTCGAGCAGCACGTTGACGAGGTTGTTGTTGTCGGTCAAAAGGCTAGGGTAATAACGCGGATTGCCGTCTTTGTCGTACACGTAAGAGCCTGACAAACTCATCATGAATTGCGCTAGATTTTTGTCGGAGGACAAAAAAGCGTTATTCATGATCGCAGACCAGACCACGTTGTGATTGGTTTGGGTCATGTCTTTCAGGGCTGGATCCTTTTTGGCGTCCTTTAGCTGACCCGCTGCTTTGCCTCCTGCGCCACATTCCTGCTGCCCTTGAACCCAATCTGAGAAGGCGTTGTTTTGTGTACCAAGCGTCGCGCAGACATGCTTTTTGGTAGCAGGAGCGGCAAAGGCGGCCAGTCTACCGATGGACGCTTGCGCGGCTTCACAAGAGTTCACCGATTGATTGAGATATTTGTCGAGCCTGGCTTGGAGATTATCCAGATTTTGCTTGAGCTGCGGTGCCCAGGTTTGCAGGGCTAAGTTGACAATAAAAGGAGGGGCATTATGAATAATGGCTTTGCCCAGTTTCACCAGTTGGTCTGAGCTGATGTGTGAAAATCCCCCCATAAACATATCAATGCCAGTGCACCCGGTACTGATGGAGGGGACAGTGACGCTGACCAACTGTGCATCGACAATTTGATTACGCACAAACAAACTGCCACCGGTGTAGTAGTTGGCCGATTGCCCTTGGTAAGCCGTCGGGGTTGAGACGTTGGCGTTGTACCCTGAGTTATCAAAAAAGCGGGCCAGCGAGTGGTTGGTGTCGGCGTGACTTACGCCTGATAAGCTGATGAGAAATAAAGGAATAACTCGCTTATTCACCGCAACGGTGGACAAGTGGTGGAAAAGTGAGCGCTTCATTGGAGAGCCTCCTGCACTCGCGGATCGTTAAGGGCGTTCTGAATGCTTTGGGCAAGCGTGCTTTCTGGTACGTCTCCAATGCTCAGACGTGAGAACTTACGGCTGTTCACGTTCATTAAGAAGGTCGCAGGCATGACCGTTTTTCCCTGGCCTGGGAAAAAGGTCTTGCCTATCTCTGGTGTGACAGGGATAGGGACCTCAAACCCTGGAAGGCCCGGCCCATCAACAGAGAAGGCGTAAACCGGCAATTGAAATCGCTCGCCAAGACGAGTGATTTTAGGGGCGGTCTTATGGCAGTACGGGCAGGTGCTTTCAAAAAAGAACACTAGGGCATATTGGTTTTGCATGGCAGCGTGTGCGCTGGCGGCATGAATCAAAAAAGCAAGCACAAGGGTACGAAGAAATGGCATAGCGCCTCCTTACGTTTGGGTGGTTTTACATGGATTGAGTGGCTTTAAAAATCCGATTGCTCAAAGTGGGTGGCGACGTTGTAAAAGCGCCCAATTAAATCATTTTGGCTTATCCAGCCGTACGCCAGTGGCTTCATCTCTCCAGTGCTTGGATGCACCAAAATCAAGGCGGGCGTAAAAGGCACCGTGACTTTTCCCTGGTTGTGGCGGTTTTCTTTGAGGTGAGTGATGAAGGTTTCATCATTACTGATCCCAAGGAGCTCAAAATGGTATTGGTCAGCAAACGCTTGAATGGACGGGGCGAGTTGCTGGCTTAGCGCATCTTTTCCTTCATAAACAAAGAAAAAGCCCCATCCGTCTTGTTTCATCTTTTCAACCGCGTCGGTCTTCTTCTTATCCTCCAGTGCTAAATACACCTGTCTTGCCGCTTGCTCTGTCGGATGGTCTTTGGTGTAAGAGAACTCAGGTCTTTCGAGCAGCAGCGCTTTAAAGGTCATGCCTAATTGGTCGGTTTGGTCCGTGATAAAATGATTTAACGCTAAAAACTTCGCGAGCTTGTCTTTATCTTTGGGATGAATGGCCGCGTCGTTTTGCGCTTCAATATGCACAGAGTGAAACCAGGCCATCTGTTCGGTCGCCGATAACGTTTTAGGGCTTGATACGGTGGTTTGAGTGTTGCTTGGTAGCGGCTTAGGTTTGGGCGTTACGGGCATTGCCTTTGGCTCGTTGTACCAGCGCCACCCAGGAGGGGTTTCTTGAGCAAGAGCTGGATGGAGGTGAGTCAGCAGCGCTAGGGTAATGACGCAAAGCAGAGGTTTTTTCATCATCATAGACCTTGATTCCGTGGAGGCGGTTATCCGCCCGTGGCACTTTGAAGTCGTTTCTTGATTTCATCAAAGTTGGGGAGGTTGGTGTTGGCACGCATTTCCGGGTAGAACTCTTTAAAATCAATGTATTCAAAATTGATTTGACCCAGTTCTTCGGGCGTAATGGCGGCGCAGGTGGGATTTTTAGCACTGCCTAACCGTTTACCCAGTTGCTGAAGAGACCCTTGCTCTTGGATGATTTTGGCCAGCTTGTTGTCGTAAACGCAGTAACTGCGCTTTTTACGGGTGCAGACACCCAGCACTTTCTTGGCGCAGTATTGCCCCACGTACAGGGTTAAGCCTTTCTCTTTGGCTTCCCCCAGCGCTTCTTCCGCTTCGCTGCATTTCGCTCCCAATCCTTGCCCCCATCCTGAGTCTTTACAACAATCGTTGAAGCCCGCGAGTTTCTTACTGCACTTCATCGGCTTTCCCGTGAATATTTTGGGTGGGTCGCCGATGTCTTTCACGGCTTCGGCAAGCCCTGCCAGTGCCGCAACGGACTTATCAAAATTGTTATTCAATTTGGGCGCCTCCTCGTAACACTCCCCGTCAAGACAGAAGGAGTGCTCCCCACATTGCAGATCAGTGGCTCGGCATGTCTTCTCAGCACAACGCTTTGTGACCTCTTGCTCGATGCACACCCCATTTTGCTTAAGGCTGCAATGTTGAGTTTGAGTCGTACAGTCTTTCGGGAGGTTTGCGCAGGTATTAGGGCGGTCACAATGATGGTCTATCCGATATTTCCAACAATTGAGCGTGGTGGGAATGCCATTAATGGTGCGGGTGGCTCGACCTTCAATACATTGCTGGCGAGTGATCTTGCACGAGTTCATCAGGCGGCATTGTGTTCGCCAGGTCATGGTGTTTTTGATGCAGTTCCCTCCGGATAAGGAGAATCCGTTTGAGCAGCTCAAGGTGGCTTTTTTCGTTTGTGTGGTGGGTCGACAAATCTCGTAGCGTTTATGCCAGTATGCGCTCCATTGCCAGTTTAAGTTGATGGTATATTTTAAATCGCCAAGCGTGTAGCCTTGGTTGGGAGAGACTATCTTTCCATCCCAAAAATACGTGGTTTCTGATCCCGAAAAACCTCTTCTAGTCCCTGATTGCCTCACGTAATTGTCATTATTGTATCGGCATTGTGGGAGGGGGTGTTGGCAATCCCTCCCTTGTTGTGTCCAACCGGATGGACAGCGGTAGCTCACCTCACCGGTGCTCACGGAGGCAAAGGGGACTTTTGTACAAGGCACATTGTTATTCGTTGGACGATGACACTGTTTAGGAATGTGTTCGATAAGGCACTGGGAGCCGCTATCACAATCCACATAGGCATTTGAGAGGCCGTGAGTGATTTCATACGCATTCTCTTGGCCAAGTAAGGCAAAGCGCATCGCTGGGTCGCTTTTAACATCGGGGCGCCCTTTATTAAAATGGGTGTTGATGTCTTGAGCCAATCCATTGGTCACAAACTCTGTCCCTTTTTGTGCATTGATATCACTGTCTGACAGTCTTGACTCTTTTGGACTGCGGATCTCTTTTCGACACGTGGCGTCTTTGCAATAGTCATCGACATTGAGTGGAAGCGCATGAGGCGTGAGAGCTTGGTTTGCCGTTTGCTTCGCCCAATTGACGCTCTCGGTAAAGGTGTGTTGTTCGCTGGCAAGAGCGAGAGTAGATAAAAAACTGAGCGTGAGCGCAGCCCAGAGGTCAATGCGCATAAGGAGCACCTCATCAAAAGTTGGGGTGAGAGAGGGTTATTGGGCATAGAGCGTGCGCAACAGTGGGTGGATGTTTTGCTGCGCATCCCCGGCCGCGAGGTAATCCAGAGCTTGGTAAAGTGAAATGTTGCCGTAAAGGATGTCGTAGTCACTGGCTTTGCAAGGCTGCTTAGGTAAGCAACGGTTTTGTTTGACCGAAACAAAGGCCGGTACGCGATGAATATCAAATTGCTTAAACCAATCAGGGCTGATGGAAAAGCCGCTTTGAATGGGCGCCTTATTGGGGGAGCGTATCAAGGCCTCGATCCGCTTGGCAGTGGCCGGAAAACCTTCAGGTAAGACACCGCGTATCACCAGTGGCACGCCTAAGTGCTCACTTTGCATCAGAAGCTGTTTGAGCGCGGTCTTGGGCATGGTGAGTGAAACAAACACCATTACCCCTTTTGGGGCTTGGTCAGGGTGGCGCGTGGGCTTTTGTCGCCCCAATAAGGGGGACAGGCTCTCCTCTTTTATCAAATCTTGAACCTTGCGGCTGAGAGTCAGCGCTTCTTCTCGATAAGCCTGGGCTTTATTTTGTATGTCGTCCGTAGGCCACGTCTTCGCCGCCTCCGGTTGTTGAGTCATTTTTTGCTCAAGCTTGGCAAAAGCTTTGAGCTCTTGCTCAGTGTAAGCCTGGGTGGGTAACGCAATAAAAAAACACAGAAAAACAAGAGAGCGTCCAAAGGCGCTCTCAAAAGATGGAATGGTCATAGTAACCTCTTCTTTATGGCCGCTGAAAGGGTGGGTAGAGGGTGTGAGCGTTTTGGAAGCTGATTGACAGCACCTTACGAGCCTTGAGATCGCGACAAAACGAGAAGCAAAACTGCGAGAGCGGGAAACAGCAGTAAATGTGCTTGTTGTTGGCGAGCTCTGTTTTTAAAAAATCGGTAAGGGAGTCAGGGTGACTGGCAATAAATAGGTCCGTTTCATTTTTGTGGGGAAGAATGGGCATCATCGCGTCACCTTATAAAAAGACACAGTTGCGCTTTCGCCATTGTACAAAACCAAAGTTATCCCCTGTCACCGGGTTGTCATGGCCGGCTTCCCAGAGTGTGGTTGTCGTGGTGTACGGGTGACACCAGGCGGCATCGGGAATAGGTCCCGACATTTGATACCGATAACGAGATTTTGGCAAAATAGGATCGGGATATTGATAACAAATCGCGCCATCTTCGCCGCGCGTCTCCCAGATGATCCCTTGCCGGTGCAGTTTGTAGTTCAGCTTTTCCATCAAGAGTGTCGCCGCCTGGATGGGCGTGTCTCGATAGTTGGTGGTGCCGGTGAGCGGATAGGCACTGCCCTGTGAGCCTAAACACCAAAATAAAGCATCAATAGGTAAGGCAGCGTTAGTGGAGGTCAACAGGGCTTCGGGCACGCAAGCAAGCTGCGCAACCAAGTTACCAAACAGTAACGCTTCGGGATTGAGAATGAGGGATAACTCATCGTCGTCCCAAAGTGGGTCAATTTCCGTCATGTAGGCCACATCAAAAACGTCCGTGGCCATGCAGGCGGTGGATTGCATCAGTTGCAGCCAATAAATGACGGGGTACTTATACCAATGGGCGTGATAAAAGCCTCCGTCACTGCTGTCACTCTCACGGGCGGTCACGCGCCCACCGATACGCTGAGTGTTAGCGCCGGACATTTGCACGCCCATGTTCACCATACAGTAAGGGACGCGCGTGATATCGGTTAAGGCATAAGGCTCCCAATAGCCAATGTTGATGCCTATTTGCACAAAGATAGGCGGTGGTTTAGGGCAATAAGAGATAGGCAGTGTGGGATTGGGCGTATCGGGGTACTTAGAGGGCATGACGGTGGCTGAGCCTATCGTCATCGGAAACAAGCAATCCCAACAAATATCGGTCATGGGGTTAATAAAACGGCTTTTACACGCCGCACTGGCTGCTAGGGTTGATGGGGCAATAAAAACCAATAGGCAGCACAACAGTAAACGAAAGTGTCGTTGTGTCATGGGGTGTCCTTTTTCCACGCCGAGCGTGGTACTCCTTTTGTCTCGACAAGAGGCTTCGCCCCATTATCGCCGCCAAAAGCGAGCTTGGTTAAGAGAAAAAAGCGTCATACTGGAAGCATGATCAAGGGAGGTGCGCACTTCCAATGCGATGTCATTGTTATTGCTCTATCGCCAAGGGGTGCAAACCCGATACGTTCACCTCATCGATGCGCCAGCGCGTGCCTTCTTGGTAGGCAATCGCTGGGACGTGAGTAATGTTAAGCGATTGGGTTAAGTGGCCTTGCTGCGCAAAATACATTCTTGCGTCCAATAAGGTCGCCATTTTATTCGGGCTGCCTCCTGTCAGTACCCACTTGATTGGCTTGGCGTTTTGATACTCGCTAGCGAACCTTCGTTGCTGCGCGTCTCTGGCATCAAAAAAGACCAGCACCTTACTTAACTCAAATCGTGGTAGAACGTTTTGACCGTCGACCTTTGGCCAAGTGCGGGGTTCAAAGGGGTTCACTCTGGTGCCCGCTTTGGCAATCACGGCTCCTGTAGTGGGGGCGATAATGTCTTTAGGGAGGGTGATGCTTGGGTCAACGTAAAAGGTGCGGGGGTTGATCGTGGTGGTTAAGCCTGCAACGGGCGGTGGGTTTTCAATGCTTTGCTTGGCACGCTCCGTGAACTCGTTTTGCATGTCCGCTAATTGACCACTGGCCTCAAACCCTTTCAGTCTTTGGTCAATCCACTCCAGCATGTCAATCTCACCGATGGGGAAGATAGGGGCCACTTGGCCCAAGTTCTTTCCAGCGGCATTTGTCGTTGCCAGTCCAGCGACCAAAAGAAAAAGGGGGGATTTAAGCGCTCGCCCCAATGGCTTGATTAAAGGCGTCAATGTCTTTGCCATAAAAGTGCCTGGAGGTTTGCTCAATGGCGCGCTCCAGTGAGTGGCCTTGTTTATAAAGATTTTCACAATACTCAAACTCCTTAGGCTCGGTTGAGAACATGGCGCGTTTCACCGGAGAGGCGAAAAAGCGGTGATAGGTGACATGGCCACCCGCTTTGATGCGCGCACTGCTGTATCCCGCTTCGGCAGACGGAGCGAAACTTTTAATGAGGCGCTGCTCAAACGGTGAGAAGGCATCCGGGTTTTGGATCAGATACTCATCAAACCCTTCCCCTTGACGAAGAATGATGTGGATATCGGAGTTGTTGTAGCAGGCTTTTGCTTCCTCGTTGCTAAAGAAGTCTTCAATCCCTTGAGTCACTGTACAAAAAGCGCCGCCGAACTTACGGGCGGTGCGATAACCGGTGTTGATGAACTCCCTCGCTTGCTCGTTTGTCCCAGAGAGGAGGCTCCAGGCTTCTTCAATGATGCACAGCTTTGGGGTAGAGCGAGAGCCAGCCAGGTACATCTGCTGGTTAATCGACACCATCAACGCAAAAATCACGGGTCTGAGCACAGCAGGCGGAAACCCATCCAGCTCCAGCGTGGTGATTTCCACACTGGGGTCGAGCATGGAGGGCTTGTTGAACACATCTTTGTACATGCCGTCGGTGCAGAACTTTTTCAGTTGCACCGCAATGTCTTTGATGCGTCGGTCGCTTTCTTCTCCAGCAATCTCAATCAAGGCGTCTCTGACATCATCCACCAAGGCTTGATTACCTTTACGCTCCCATGCCGTCACTATCGCATCGCCTAAGACGCTTTGTTGAAACGCCGTCAGTGGGACGTAGGGTGACGCGATGGTGGCAAACAACGCCGTAATATTATCGAGCGCTTCCATCATGGGGTCGACCGGTCTACCGTCATCATCCACAAACTCAAACTCAGCACTTTGCATGGCGCCTAAATGCGTGAAGGGATTTAAGAAGATGTTGGCGTGCGTCATGTACGTCCCCCCAAGGCTGAGCGTCAATTTTTTATAGCTGGCCCCTTTATCGAGGATCCACACTTTACCGCCCATGGCGTAAACCGTTTCGGCAATCTCTTGAACCAGAAAGCTTTTCCCTGCGCCTGAGCCGCCAGTCAGTGCGATATTTTGGTTATCACTGCCACAGGTGAAAGGGTTAAAGAAAGAAATTTGCTGGCGCATCGTGGGCAGCAATACGCCGCCTTTTAACTGACAAAAATCCATGATGAGAGGGAAGAGGTTCACCAGATTAGAGCTTTTTAACGTGCGAACTCGGCCGGCTTTTTTACAATCGCCCCACAACCCTTCGCTCATCATAAAAGGCAACGTTGAAAGCAGCGCTTGCGGCTGATTCATTTTCAGGGGAATGATATCAAGGCCAGCATGGCTGAATGACTCCTTCGCCGCTTGGGTGTCTTTTTTCTGGTGGGTCTTATCGGTAAACAGGGAGACCGTGAGGACCATAGACGCAATGGTAAACTCTTTAGACAACAGACCTTTTTGTAGGGCTTTTCGCTCTTTGAGCTCATCTTCCGCCGTTGGAGCCAGCAGCGCCATTTGGCTGTTCACCGTCTTGGTTAAGTCTTTTATCTTATTATCGTTATCCGCATTTTGCTTACCGGTTGGCTCATTACGAAAGCTCAACGTGACGCGGTGAGGGCAAGTGATATTACGAGAAACGTTGCGAAGAGAAGAAAAGGCCTCAGGTAAGGCGTACAAGCGATAATCCCCAGGCAGACGAGAAAGTCCCAAATTGACCAGCCGTGTACGCACCTCCTCCCCTTGGTCATTGGTATGACGGGTGGCGATATGACCACGATGCGTTAACGCTTCGGTATCGGGAGAGAGGGCTTGCAGGTTCAAAGGCTCTAACGGGTTGTAGCCTTTTTCCTTTGGCCGGTCTTGGCGTTTATCAAAGTTTAAGATATCACTCACATCGGTCAGCAACATCTCAGGCGTGACGGGCAGTAAATCAAAACCAAGCTGCGCCAGTCCTGTCTCTAGAGTCATTCGCGCATCAAGCAGCTCTTGTGGGTCTTTTTCCGTGGTGGAGACAAAAAAGAACGCGTCGTAATCGCGCAAATCAAAGCGATTGTTTTTTTGTCGGTGTAAAAAACCGTGCTGCGCGGCGTAGTGGGCGTAAATGGCGTCATCGTTAGCCAGCTTCTGGCAGATACCGCCTCGCTGACTGAGTAGAGCTTGGTTTCCTTCGAGATAGTGCGCCACTCGGTTGTGACCAAACAGCTGCACTTGATAGTCCCATTTATCCCCTGCAGGCAAATCCCCCATGAGGTGGCTTAACGACTGAATTAAATCGTCGTTAGCGCCCCCAAGGACACTGATTTTAAAGCCAAAACCGCGAGAGTGGGTATTGTCGAACACCCGCTCAATGGGATCGTAGTCTCGATACGGCAGTTCATGGTGAAGGTGGTTCTGGGCTTGCTTGGCCTCTTGAAATAAGGCGGATAAGCCACTGCGTGAGGAGGAAAACATGGGGGACCCCTTTTTCTATTTTAATGTTAGGGGGCGTGACACAATCTTGGACCGCTTGATGGATTCCCCCCCTCATTGAGAGAAGGCTGAGACTGAATGTCGCGCGCCCATGATAAAAATGATGTTTAAGCTTCGTTTCTTTTTTTCCTAATCAATCTTTCCAAATCGCGCGCGCAGGGCGCCCAGACCAACGGCTATCGTCTAAGACAAAGTAAACATCCATCGTATCGATGTAGTGATTGTCTTTGTCGATGAAAGGGAAGACGGTGAGTTTTTTAACGTCTTCTTGGCTTCGCTCTGGCTCCCCCTCTCGATTGCGCCTTGGCAGTAAGGTAAAGGCGGAAGGTGGGGCGAGACGCGCTTGAGAAGAGACCGTGGCGTTACCACTGCCTCCGGTATAACCGTATACGTTGTCTCGAACTTCGTTCATGGTGACGCAACCTGAAACGCCGCCGACCTGATCGCAACTGTATTCGCTCTCAAAGCCCGCGCTACAACCGGTCAGACCTAAGAGTATCGATAGTGAAAACAAAGCGTGCCTATTCATGGTGATTCCTCACGCCCAAAGCCCACGCGGCTTAACCCTTGTTGGGTGATTTTTTGCGCTAATGGGTTGATGGGGGCGGTTTGAGTGGTTGGTGGAAAAGAGGAGGCGTTGGTGATGACATCCAAGAGCTGATTGCTGTTGGAGACTTGCTCACGCTGCTCATTCATGCGCGTTTCGTATTCATCGGCCAGCAATGGATCTAATGGAAAGCCTTCCAAAAAGACAATATTGACGATGGCACCAGGATTGACTTCCACTATCGGATGATAGAGTTCGGCCAGTTTGATGTAGTAGTCCGCCAATTTGCTGCCAACGCTCTCCGTGGCGCCGCCAAGCAGATTCAAGCCAATTTTATCGCTGTTGATGCTTTGACTTGGGCCGAGCGCCGTCGGTGTCGTGGTTTGTGCCAGCGCTTTACCTGCATCCCCTACGCCTTGCAAGATCCCCGCAATGCCGGCCATTTGAACGATCTTACCGTTTTTCAAAATGGTGGTACCGCGAATACCATTGCGACCAAAGTTAAACACGGTCGCATTGACGGGGATATCGAGAATATCGCCATTGGGTTGTATGCAGCTCATTCTACTGGTGCGAGCGACGCCGCGGCTGGATGAGATCTCACCGTAGACGGCGCCGGTGATCGTGCAATCCTTCAATTTAGAGGCCTGACCGTTGGGTAAGACCCCCTGATTGACTGTCTGAAAGACAATCGGTGAGGTATCCCCTTGTCCAGAGACGCCCCCATTAGCATCAGCGCCGCCGGTAATTACGGCGGTCACAAAGGTGCCGGTTGGCACGTAGTTATCGGTCGTGCGACGGGATTGTTTCTCCTCGACACTGGCTTGCCAGTGAAATTCAAAGCTATCAAAGGCATCACCACTAAAGGCCACATCATCTTGCTCTTGGTACTGGAACTCATTCACCTTGGCGTTATCCATGTTGCTATTAATGGCCGGTCTTGGGGGCAGTTTGTATTGGCCAAAGGTGTCTCCCTGGTTGGTCTCGATGCCGTGTTGAGTCGAAGGATCGCCTGCCTTGAGGGTTGAGGCTAATTGCGTCTCGAGCTGCGCCTTGAGCGCGTCAACTTCATCGAGCTTTTGTTGCATCTGCTGCTCAAGCTCTGTCAGTTGCGATTTTGTATCGCGCTCATTGGCCTTTTTAATGTTCTCTAACTCAGAGGTTAAGCTTTGTCCAAAGCGACTTAATGTGCCTTCAAACCGCGCTAAGCTTTGTTCTATTTGGTTGATTTTGTCTTGTTGAAACGTCAGGGCGGACTGGTTGTCTTTGTCGGTAAAATCATCGGTGACGACAGCGCCAAATCCGACATCTTGAATGCCCTTGCTTGGCGCTTGGGGAGACAGTGTTAACCGCCAAACAACAAAAGCCAGGGCGGTCAATATCAGCAATACCGTGAGCGTAATGGTGCGATTGCGCTTTCTTGTCACGGCATTGATCGTGCCGCCGTCTTCAAAGTCCCCGTCGGTGTCTTTGAAGACGCGTTTCTTAAAACGGCCCAAGGCGTCTTTTTGTTTATCGAGCATGGGTGGCGCCTCCTCCAGTAATGAGATAGAGCGTGGTAGTTTGCTCAGGTTTTAATTGATAGGCATCGAGCGCGGCTGAGCGTGCGGAATAGCTGTAGAACTGCGCGGTGGTCAGCGCCATGTCACTGCGGCTTTGATTTTTGAGCTGATAAACCACCCCAGAATAATGACGGCCCACGAAGACCGTTTGAGGGATGATGGCCAGTGACGCTTCATCTTTGGGTAAGGTTTTGGGGTCAACGTCGTGACGTTTAAAACCAGCAATGGGAGCGCCATCATGGACAAAACGTATCATGGCTTTGGTGAGCGCTGTCATGGCGGCGGGATAATCCGCCGCCTGCTCAATCGGGCTTTGCTGCTCTTTGTAATTTTGCGACCAAACAAACTCCGTGACCAAAGATGGTGTAGCTTTGGGGGTAATAAACAGCGCAAACAATCGCCCTTTCTCTGTCGTCAGGTGCGCGGTAAACGGTAAGGGAAGGTTAATTCTTAAGGTGATGGAGCCGGAAGCGTCTTTTTGGTTGCCCGTTGAGGTGCAAAACCCTTTCGGGCAGACGATCGAAATAATACGGTCATTGTTGACCAGTAAACGGTTCACGTTAATGGAAGAGAGTGACAAGGGGATCGTGTCGCCTTCGTCAAACTCATAGCTCACCATGGCGGCATTTTCAGCCAGGGCAAAAGAGGGGATGAAAAAGACCACCCAAAGCGCGATGGATAAAAAATAAGGGTGCCATTGCTGCGATGGGGTGAATGATTGCTCATAAAGATTCATCGGTGTTGACCTCGACTTCTTCAATGGAGAGTAAACCTATGACGCCTTGGTCATAGCTAAAGTTGACTTGATACCACTTCATCTCCGGATCTAGTGCGCGTTGGCCTACGTGCTTTTGGAGTTTCCCGTAGAGTTGTACTTGGAGAGTGTCGAGAGAAATTCGGACCGACTCGACAGAAAATTGGCTGCTGATGTTATCTTTTTTAACCACCGTGGCTTCTCGAAGCAGCTTAGGTTGAACGTTGTACCAGCTTGTCTCGTCTAAATATTCAAGTAACTGACCAAACTGACGTCCAACGCTTGCCGGCGTGATGTTGAGTTTCAGGTAGAGAAGATAATCCGCCATTTGCTCAAGATAAGGTTCATCGACCGCGCCATCCGAAACCGTAAAGGCTTGAGAGAGGGTGGGCGGGACTAGGGTTCGGCTTTGATGGGTAAGGGCTTGATAACTGGTGTAACCCAACACCAGGTTAGTGATAAGCATAACAAGAAAGCCTGCACTCAAAAAAAGATTGAGGAGGCTTTTGACGGCCAGCTTATCCCGTTTAACAAACGGATCCATGATGAAGGGTCTCCTTAGAAAATCCAGTAACGACGACAGGCTGAGGGGGTACGCTTAAAGAGGGTGGGATGGACAAAGGAAGCCCCCCACCAATAAAATGACAGGGTAACGATGTTGTCACCGTATTGCGCTTTGATGTAACGTAATCCCCCAAACCAAGCCAGCGAGAACGTCAGCCCTATCATTTCGTGTTTAAGCCAGAATGAGAGGCCAAAAATGCAGAGGGCAGGCACGAGTTCATCAACTGGGAACCCGAGCCAGCGACGACCTTTGTTCATGTGTTTTGGAATAGAAAAAAACTGATGAGGGTCTTCCATTGTGACTCCTTAGCCTAAGCCGACGAGTGGTGCTCCAACATTCCACAAGACTGAGCCGCCAATGAACCCGCCAACGGCCGCAAACCAGTTACGGCTCATCAGTCCAGTGACGACCGCCCCCGCAAGCCCAGTCCCCAGCATCGCGGTTTCAACCGCAGAGCCTTTGCCCGCCGAGTCTTTCATGGCTTGTTTACCTGACGCGAAGATATCGGCAGCCAGAGCGGGCTGAGTGATAAGAAGTGTCGAGACAGCAACGCCAAGCCCGACAAGGAGGGTGCGCTGGGTGCGTTTTTTCATAATAAGTATCCTTATTGAGTGATAAAATTATCATGTGCGTGGTCATGATGGAGGAAAAGGGAGTGCTCCCTACCACCTCCTTGCCTGATAGGCAGGGAGGAATGCTTATGTTGTCCTAGGTAGACCGTGTAGTGGTCTAATGATCTTGGACACCGGGCGACGTGCCAATGAAAGGGAGCGTGGGGAGAGAGGTTAAAATCAACATAGGCACGCATCATAAAGAAAACAGACAAGATTTCGCGTACTTTAAACCACGATTACGGCTCACATGTTACAGTTGAGCCCCATTTCTTCCTGATTACATTAAAGGCAACAAGGAAGCGTTTACAGACTTCAAACCGCGATTGCGACTGACGTGTTGTTTCCAATTTTGAGGGGTCATAAGGGTGTTTTTGAGTTTACGATAATGTTTTTTGCGAGCATTCTTTGATGGTGGAGGCGTGAGATGACGGACTGATTGGGTTTGTTTTTGAACCGAAACGAAATGAACGCCCTTCCAATAGAAAGGAAAGGGGAGGCGGTCAGTAAAAGGCAACAAAGCAGCAAATGCCATGTATTCACGCCCGACCGAGCCCAGTTCTTTGAAGCTGACAAAATCCCCTTGTTCAACAAAGCGGTCTAATAAACTCACCGCCTCATCTTCACGACAATATCCGTATACAATTTGCATTATTTAAACTCCTTTTAAGGACATTGTTTTGCTCTTTTAAAAGAACAAAACAATGGGCTCTCTCTCAAGAGCCGTGCTACAAACTGGCTTGTGCATTCTTGTAGTAGAATACGCACATCCAAAGGATGTGGTGTCTGGTATTCCCAAGTAACTCTGTTTAACCAATCAACCAGCGTGCTTAATTGAATAGAAAAACAGCCTTGGACGTCGCCCCAGATAAGGCTCCTGAACTTTTTAGGCATATTACGCAGGCCTGCGCCCATCTGCGGCGCTTTTTGCAATAGTGAAGGCAGCCACTCTTACGGTGATGCGGGTGTTGGTATGCAGATGGAATAAAAAGCCGACGAATGTGTTTTTCGACTTTGATTTCAAAGACTGCGATATCAACGTGGTCAGTATGAATCAACATCAATGGGGAAGACAATGTTTGAAAACACCGGAAACGCACAATGGACTTGGTTTTCGACACTCTTCTTTATTCAAATCACTCTCGTTTGAGACTATCCAAGAAGTAAGACCAAACAGATTTACGTGAGTGGTAATAAGCTGACATTACGCTTTATTGTTCCGTCGATCTTAACATCTCTATGAACAGTGGAAATCTTTTAGGGTTGTCATTATTAGATATCGATTCCCATGAGGTTTTTACTTCAGTGAAGCTTGGAATTATTTTTGTTTCGAGCCTGTCTACGTTCATGGGTGAGGCAAGCGGATTGTAAGAACCGCGCTCTATACAATATGCAACGTTATTAAACGTTTGACACCGATCTCCCACATCGTTAACCTGTAACGACACTGGCAAAATCCAGTGTCGGGTTTAGGACCCCGCTTTTGTATAGGGCACATTAGTGTCAGCTTCTGCTGGCCTTTTTTATGTGCGGCTTCGGCACACCTGAACATAGTCGTTTTACTTAAAAAACGTACTATCAGCATTATGGTGGGCTGGGCGAGGCAGCTTCGGCTGGCCGTTCCTATGCGCGGTAGTCCTAACCTTGTTCAGTTCACCACCCGAAGTTTAGGACCTTCTTGTGGTGATTTAATTAAGTCGCATAGGGGGCCATCATGCCTAATCTAACTATCGTTAATAAAGACATCCGCACACTCGATAATTTGTATTCGCTAAACGATCTGCACAAAGCGAGTGGTGGATACAATCGACATCGTCCAAGTCTTTTTATCAAGAATCAGCAAACTCACGAACTGGTTAATGAAATTGAGCAAAGCAGTAATTCCTGCTTTGCTATAAACACCAAACGTGGAGGGTTGAATGCAGGCACTTGGGTATGCAAAGAACTTGTTTACTCTTATGCGATGTGGATTAGCCCAAAGTTCCACCTAAATGTCATTCGTGCGTTCGACAGTATGCCCACCGCTCCAGCACTTCCAACTTCAACCGTTCCGCAAGACCTCTCCTTAAACGACTTAATTTTTGAGTTGGCGAAGGTGAAAAACGTAACAAGCCAAAAAGTTCATGTGCACTACAATTCCGTCTTCAACACCAATACTTGGTTCCAAGAGCATGGATTCGAACATGCGCTGGCAAAAAGAATACTTAAACAAGACTTGGTAAATGAGCTGCGCAGTCAAACTCCTGAACTACAATTGCTCAAGCAGCAAGCTAGAGAGAATGGTTTAGCATTAGTGGATGAAAGTGAATACCAAAGCTTCCAAGGCCGAATGCAAATGCAGCAAAAGCAAATCGAGAAGTTGGTAGATGATGTGATGGCGTTAAGCCGAAATCATAATTCGTTGATGAACAGGGTTATGTAAAAGTGGCGGCAAAAATGGCGGCATTCATTGTAAAACAGTGTTGTTTATGGAGATAAAACGTCAATTATCACTGTTTTTATATACATTTAATTTTAATTAACCTATTGATTTATAATGTGTTGTGTTCGTTTTTTCTAAGTTCTATGGAATGTCGTCTCAGTCGGCTATGGACAAGCACTCAGGTGGTGTTGCTAAGTACCGTGCTGCGGAAGGTAAAACTGTTTTACTTCCATACCGTGGTTCAGTTCATTACACGATTTCTGACATCCTTGGTGGTGTACGTTCAACTTGTACATACGTAGGCGCAGCAAAGCTTAAAGAGCTAACTAAGCGTACGACTTTCATCCGTGTACAAGAGCAAGAGAACAACGTATTCGGTAAAGAGTAATCTGAACGAGTTCGAATAGTTTGAAAATCAAGAGCCGCTTTTTTGCGGCTCTTTTTGTTTAAGCGGTGAACCAATTTATTTAGAACCATATTTGAGATCTGAATCATCACCAATTCATTGATACTTAAGGGTTACAGCGACTTTTTTGGGTAATATTGTTTTTTTATTTGTATTGTGAATGTTTGTTGAAATTTTAATCACTGTTCTTAGGTCTATATTAATTGTATCTAAGGAATAGGAACTAACTTATGAAATGCAATCAACTAAACTGGAGAGTCGCTCTCTTATTGGCATCAAGTATTATAATTACTGCTTGCGGTGGTGGCTCAAGTGATTCTACGAATTCTTCTATTCCTGAAAGTGCAGTATCGTATAAAGTCACATTTTCGAGCAATTGGACTTCGACTAGCTTCCCGACAAATTACCCTTCAAACTCCCACTTCTCACCACTTATAGGAATGACACATAATACATCAGCAAGCTTGTTTCAAAGAGGTAGTCAATCTAGCCCTGGTGTTGAAGAAGTAGCTGAGACTGGCAGCACTAATGTCATCAAATCAGAAATTGGGGATATTCAAAATTTAGGTAACAGCCAATCCTTAATTGAAGGAGGTGGACTTCCTAATGGACAGAGTCAATTAGAATTAACATTCGATATCGATGAAGATTTCCCTTTAGTTAGCATAATTACTATGGTTGCTCCCAGTCCGGATTGGTTTGTCGGTGTTGATAGCTTGAACCTTTACCAAAATGGAACGTGGGTAGATCAAGTTCAAGTAGACCTTAAGGTTTATGACTCGGGGACTGATAGTGGAGTTACTTTTGGGTCTGCTAATTCAGATAGTTCCCCGAAAATGAATATAGAGCTTCTTACATCCAATATTTCTGATACCGATTTTGTTGATGGAATTCATCGAACTACGGGGGCGTATATCGGTACATTTACCTTTAAGCGTCAGTGATGGTTCCTTTTTCGTGTAACTTTTTTGTTTGACGAGAGATGTATATTTTGTCCATGTACGATTGGTATAAAGATCAAAGAGCCGATTTCATCGGCTCTTTTTGTTTGAGGCTTAGCTGTCACTTAGGAGAGTACTGAATCCCTAGCATCTTCTACTTCTCACAATTCGAAGGAAACAGTGCTCGTTTCGCTTCTTCATCACGTTCAGTTTTAAATTCAACGCAAAAAGCCTCTGATGGTATGTCAGAGGCTTGATGGTGTTCATTGTGTAAGGAAGGCTAGGGAGCCTTAATGTTTACCCTATTAGAAGCGGAATTCAGCGCTTAGTGCGTAGCTGTTGTCTACGATTTTTGCTTCGTACATTGTGTATTCCAGTGCAACACGAACAGGACCTAGAGTAACACCCGTACCCACACCGTAGTAAATGTCATCTGTATCACCTAGGTTACTTTGGAAGTGACCGATACCTAGACGACCGTATACGTCAAAAATCGTAATAGGTAGTGTTAGTTTTGTACTTGCTAACCATGCGTCTGAATAAATGTGTTCGAAATCTTTGTGTGTATCAACAAAATCCGCGTATCCAGCTTCAACCGATAGTAGGTCGTTAATCTGGTAGCCTAAGTAAAGGCTGTAGCCGCTATTCTCATCACTGAAATCTGTATTGTCGCTTTCAGCTTGGTACTCAGAATATAGGTAGCTAGCACCAATATATGGGTCAGCGCTTGCTTGAGTTACGAAGAAGATAGCAGCGATAGGAAGAATAAATTTGTTCAGTTTCATGGTTTAAAGCTCTTAATATAAAGGTTAACTAATGTTCCCTAATCCGTCAGCGGGTGATGTGTCTACATCAATTCTTATGTCCTTATTGCAAGTGACTACAGGGAACGTTATGCCTTTCTCTCGTTTGCATGTCGCCCCTCACTTGCGGTGTGGAGCTATCATGCAGATTTTGTGATTCGCTGACATAACGTAAAGCTCACCAGTTCATAAAGTTTCATAACTTCAATATCAAGAAAATATAAAGTTAATCATTACAGTCATTTAGGCTCTATTTTTATTGACAAAATTTTGGGATAACTCGTATTAATTTTTGCTTGTTCTAAGTTATTCAGAATAACCGCCGTGAATTTTATGGAAATGCTTCTGAATGATGTCGGCTGAAACGAAAATTGTGAAAAATCACACACAACAGGTCGAAATTATCAGAAAAATCATTGGATTGAAGCTATGTTTAGACGATAAGAAGAGCCATAAAGAGTGAGTGAACGTGAATGCTTGAGAAAAACATCAGTTTTATCGTAGATGAGTGGCAGTTTATGCCTAACGAAGGGCAAATTCAGTTTGCTGATTCGTGTATTACGATTGATAACCGCCTCACTAAGTTGCTTGAGTTCTTATGTTTGAACCCGGGTTTGACTCATACGCGTGATGAGTTAATTGAGGAGGTTTGGAATGGCAGTGTATTAACTGATCAAGTTGTCACTCAGGCGGTATTTGAACTACGAAAAGTTCTGAAAACACACAGTAAAAGGACAAGCAGTTATATTGTTACCGTTCCAAAGCGTGGCTACCGATTTGATGGTGAAGTGAAAGTTGAGAAAGTAGAGCTCCAAAAACCTGCTCTCCAAAAAACTGAGCAGCTTGATGTTAATGAACGCCAAGCAACGCTTGAAACCCAAGAGTTTGTCGAAAGAGAAGGTCGGGAAGAGAGATATGTAAAGCCATCAGAAAATTCTCCAAGAAGTAGAAAGTTGCATTACATACTGGCGCTTTTGGCGGTTGTCATTGTTTTACAATCATCATATATGTGGTTTTCTCAGAACAAACAAAGTCCTTCGCAAGTAGGCTCGGCTCACTCATTAAGTCATTATGAATTTCGTTATGTTGTATTGAATGTAACGGAAGAGGTTAAGGCGCAGCCAGAGCTCTATGGAATCGTAATTAAACTGATTGAACATATTGGTTTTTATAGCAATATCAGAGTGGTTAAGTCTGATGAGCATAAGAAGTTGGCCGCGATTGAGTTTAATATCTCAACGGCAAAAAGCAGTGACGGCAAGAAAACACGTTTATTGGTGAAGTATGTTAACCGAGCGTCGGGAGGCGTGCATTTAAATCGTCGTTATTCCACCAACTTTGCTCGTTTCCATGAGACGTTTCCAGCGATGATCGACGATCTATTGCGTGCTATGTATATCGATGTGCCTGAAGAAGAGTTACAGCGCAATATTTCTGTTTTTCCTCAGGATAAAGAATCGGTCAAGGCGTTGATGTCTGCGACCGGGGTTTCTTACAGCACCGTGGATTTTGATATGGCGCTTAAGCATTTTCGAGAGGCCAGAGCGCTGGCTCCAGATAACGCTTATGCTATTTCGGTGAGTTACATAAGTGAAGTGCTGGCGGTTTTCTCTAAAGATGAGGAAAATATTCAACCTAGAATTAAGGCGTTGAACGAGCAATATTCCTCGTCTTTGTCTGCCATTCTTAAGCGAGGAAACAATCCTCGTGTTTGTGAAGCGAACGCAATATTAGCGCTGTCTCAAAGTGATCCTGATAAGGCGTTACAGATTTTGTTGTCGATTCCTTACAATCAACATACCCCTCTGACTTATCTGTTAATGGCTAAAGCAGAAGAGGCGCGTGGCCACATCACGGGCGCCAAAGAGTTGTATTTACAAGCGACACAAAATACTTCTTCACCGATTGCATTGACGCTAGCCGGTCCGTTGTTCTTTGACAGTAATTTAGACAAACTGATTGAACAACTTCAGGGCGTCAAACTCGATGTTGACGGTAAATAGTGAAAGTTAAAAGCAGACAAAAGCGGTAGCACTAGAATTAGCAGCCGCACTGGAAATAGCAATCGCACTAGAAACAGCAACTGAAACCTAACTAATGCGTTTCGCTTCTCTATTACATGATAAGGCCTCGGTTACCGAGGCCTTTCTGTACGTGGAGAGTTCTTCTTTAATACCTTAGTTACGCTTTTCTGCAACAGCAGAGAATTTGGGTAAGCAATTAAGTTGCCGCTTGGGTGTTTGATTAGAGTATGAAACATCTTAATCTCAAGGATCTTTCCTTCGATATCATCACCATCTGCAACAATTATTGAATCGCCAATTCGGTAAGGGAATACGAAGAAGATCAGAAAGCTCGCGGTGATATTACTCAGAATTGACCATTGGGCGATGAAGGCGACACCAAAAACCGTCACCAAGGACGAGATGAAAATGGTGAAGTTCCCATAGCCAATTCCACTGACGATGATATAGGTCGCAAACAACAGTATGAACGAGAAAATGTTGAAGCAGCGAATGATGAACATTGTGCGTGTCGTCGCGACAGACTTTACTGTGCAAGGTTGATAACGGTCGTCGAAATAAAGCGCTTGAGAAGCCAATAGGCAAGAATAAATACAAGGGCAAGCAGCAAATCATATTGCTTTAGTGTATTAAAAATGTGGACTAGAAAGTTCGGCATAACGACCTCAATTGTGATGAGCCGTTATTGTGCATAGTTGCTTGAATGTGCGCATCATCAAACGATTATCGTTTTATAATACGAGAAATGAATAGAAGCCGTTTTTGATTTCAATAAACCTTGTCGATATGGATTTTAGTAACAAGCTATTGATAAGTAGTACTTTATTTTTTGTTTATATTTTTATAACTGATATGTAAGCCTTCTGTGATGTCTGATGTCATTCAATTTGTAGAATAAGCGCTCCTTTGTTCATCATCGAGTTAGTCATGACAATCATAGTTATAAAGTTAGTGTTTATTTATATCCATAAAAGGCGAAAAACCAAGCAGTCAAAGCCGTTAGAAATGAGGTTCTTTTAAGATGCTGACCTTACTCATTACTCAATTTATTATTTTCTGGACAGTGGTTGGTCGTATTCGCGCAACGTCTGTTTCTACACGTTTGAAATCGAGAGTCGGTACTGCTTCTAAAGGCTTTAAAGGAAATAGATAAGAATTGCTTTATAACAGGCGAGCTTTATAACAGGCGAACTTTATAACAGGCGAACTTGATTGAAGGACGAGCTTAACTCACCAATCAAGTTCAGTTTTGACAATACGGCTCAGCACGGAACTGAGCTTCGTATTCATGTTCTGAACGCTTAACTGGTGAGTGTCGGTAATAGAGTTCTTGTTACTGTTACTGCTATTCAGCGAAGTTAGACGGGAATAACGCTCTAAGTGCCTCTTCATCACGTTCGGTTTTAAACTCAATGCCTTTGCCGATTTCGCGAGCACGCAGTGCAGCAGGGCGGGCGTTGATTGCATCGAACCAGCGCTTCAAGTTCGGGTAAGGTTCTAGGCCTTCTTCACCAAGCACGAAAGGTGCTTTATCAATCCAACCCCATGCAGCGACATCGACGATGGTGTACTCATTTCCGACGAAAAACTCACGACCCTCCATGTGTTTCTCTAACACTTCGTAGTGACGTTGTGCTTCGCGAAGATAACGATTTACCGCGTAATCTAAGCCTGCTGGTGCAGCATGACGGAAGTGTACTGATTGGCCTGAGTATGGACCAAGTCCGCTGGCGACAAACATCATCCAAGATAATAGTTCAGCTCTGTCTTCTGGCTGACCAGCTAGTTTGCCTGTTTTCTCAGATAGGTACAGCAGGATAGCGTTAGAGTCGAATACACGTTGTCCTTCATCTTCAATCGCGGGCGTTTTGCCGTTTGGATTGATCAAACGATATTCCGGTGTGTGTTGTTCGCCTTTTAAGGTATCGACAGGAACAAGTTCAAAATCTAGGCCTGTCTCTTCTAAAAACAGAGCGATCTTCATTGGGTTGGGTGTTTGGTGAAAATAGAACTTAAGCATGGGGTAACTCCTTGTATTGGTCATTCATTAAAGCACCACTTGAACGACCGTTCAATAACTGATTTTTGAATTTTCTGTGAATTGATCGATTTGATATCAAACTCTGTGCCTTTTGAACTGGTCATGTGAGCGTGAATGAGCGTGGACTGGTAGGGGGGGCGCGTTTTAAGTTGCTGAAATAATGAACATAAAACGCACGTTTAGATTCGAGGCTGAGCTTCGAAGCTTACGGATTTAGATGGAATAGGCAGGTGGGATGCGAAGTTAAATATTCCAAAGTAATTAAAGGAGCTCCTCATAACTCGAAGCTATCTGGATATTTGAGCTTACTCTGGCACATAAAATCGTGATCTGCAGCCACACCTTATGCAACAAATGAATATTAACCTCGGAGATTCTGGTGTGGTTCACGGTTTTTTAATCTTAGGGACTTACATTGGTGAACAAATCTGATGTGAACACTTAACGACACAGGATCTTTCCATGAAAAAGAACATTATCGCCCTCGCTCTTGGTGGCATGCTAGCCTTTGGCGCAACACCTTATTCTTTTGCTGCTAACGATGGTGCTGTACAGGCTTCTGCGGACTACGCGCAGTTGGTGACTAAGCGACAAGTTGTCGACCAACTACTTCTTGATGCGTTGCAGGCGTTTAAGTCTCCGGCAAGAATTTCACACGCGGGCTTCACGGCTAAAATGCCAAGCAACATGGAAATTGTGACCAACCGATTGTTAGAAGCGTACCAGTTAGAACCTTACCGTACTGACTTGTTGATCTCGGCAGCGAACGCTCAGATCTACAACAAGAATGCAGAGCGCGCTATTGAGCTGTTTGAGCAAGCATTGACGGTTGCGCCAGACGATGTCGACTTACATGCGTATCTTGCTGTTTGGCAAAGATTTGAAGGCAATGACAGTGAATCCAACAAGCACATGGAGAAACTGGAAAACCTGAACAAGGGCAAAGCCGAAGACACCAAGCGTATTTTTGCTACGGTCGACCGCGTGTTAGAAACACCACTGAAAGAGTCGGCAGACAAAGGTTTATTGGATGACCACGGTGCCATCGTCACTTTGGGCTACGCGCTTAACCCTGATGGCTCTATGCATCAAATCCTGATTGAACGTCTTGAAACAACATTAGCAATGTCGAAAGCGAACCCTGATGCGATGATCGTCTTAACCGGCGGCGTGCCTAAGAACCATAAGACAGAAGGCAAGTTAATGGCGGATTGGCTTATCTCAAAAGGGGTAAGCAAAGACCGCATCATTGAAGAGAACTACGCGACCAGCACGGTAGGCAACGCCTTGTTCAGTAGCTATGCGCTTGCTCGTCATGATATTAAACATGCGACCATTATCAGCTCGGCAAGCCATGTTCGTCGTGGTCAAACTCTGTTTGAGATCGCGAGCTGGCAAACTGGCCCTCAGGGCATTACCTTCGATACGGTTTCTTACCCAGACAAGCCGCTAGAAGATCTTAAGAAAGCGAGCAGTGGTGAGCTATTAGGTATCTACCGTGATGCTCTAAGAACTTATGGCATGTGGAGCTACCGTTCTTACCCATTGGAATCTCGTTAAGCCCAAGCATTATTTGCGTTTGGGAAAAGCACAGTTCGCGTTAAACCAAAGCTTCACTTGCTAGTACAATCGAGCACAGCTAGATGGTATGCTGTGCTCCTACTTAATTTAGTGTTTCAAAGGCAAAAAAATGAACCCGATTTTAGCAATGTTGAAAGAGAACAATATTAGCGACGAGCAGATCAGCGAGATTTTCAAGACGTTGACAGAGAACCCTCTTGCAGCAATGGCGACAATCAGCCAACTTGGTTTACCTCAAGACAAACTTCAAATGCTGATGGGTCAGGTAATGCAAAACCCTGCGCTAATCAAAGAAGCAGTTGAAGAGCTTGGCCTAGATTTTTCTAAGGTTGAAGCGGCTAAAGAGCAACTTCAAAAATAAGTGAATTTGAATGAGCTAATATCGAATTAGCTTAATCCACATTCAATAAAAAGGTCGTTTAAGTTCAGCAACAGGCTGTCTTAACGGCCTTTTTTGATCTTGGTGGCGATTTTTGACTTTGATTTGATTGCATCCAATCATCCTCGCCGACCTTATACATACCGACCATTCCAACACAATTGACAGCAACCTTGCCAAATATGTGCGACTACTGACAATTTACTTACTAGACTTAATTAACCTATGTGCGACCTGAGATGTGCACCTTGATGAACAGAGTTTTTGGATGAAGACAGCCCTAAATAATAGGGCTAGCCGATTTGGGCCATAAGCGCGGTTTGTCTATGAGTCACATTAAGGAAAAGAATAAGAGGGCAACAAACTAAGCCCTTTATTGAGCAGTGATTTATAGGAAATTAGTTATGAAGTATTTAAAGGAAACCGCTTTAGCGAGCCTTGTGCTGGCTGGGCTTGTTGGTTGTGGCGGTGATTCAGGTTCATCAAGCAGCACGACACCCATTGCTTTGAGCGTGAGTGATGCGCCCATTGATGATGTTAAAGACGTAACTGTGACATTCAGTAAGGTCGCTTTACTTCCTCAAGGGGGAGGTTCGCCACTGATTTATGATGTGTATAAAACGGACGAAAACGGCGATTACGTTGATGAAAATGGCGATCCATTGCCAGATGGTGAGGATCCGATTCCATTAAGTGTGAATTTGCTGGATTACCAAGGCAGCGAGGCGCTTCCTTTGATTGAAAATGAGGTCATTCCGGTCGGCAGTTATAAGTTGTGCGTGTTTGCGAATGATGGCGATCACCCGACAGATCCATCTTACGTGATAGAAAACGATGATATGACCCGTGAGTTAACAGTGAAAGGTGAAGGCGCGTGCCCGCAAGGTGTGGGTAAAGAAGATAACGCTGGCGTACTTTACTTTAATAACTCATTTAATGTGAACCAGCAAAGTAACGATCTTGTTGTCGAGTTCGATCTTCGACGCGGCCTAAAGAACAGTTCGACTTTCCCTGATTACACTATTCAAAGAACGTCTGTAAGCCTTATCAATACGGTTGAGACCGGAAATATTGAAGGTACTGTTGCGAAGCAAACCTTTGATGCTTGTAGGCTTACAACCGATAACACCTTTGTTCAGGCGGTCTACTTGTATGAAGGCAACATCGACAAAGATGACATGACACCGATTGGTGGTAGTGAGGAAGTAAAACCCGTCACTTCAGCTTCCGTTGTGCTTGGTGAAGACCAAACTAATTTTGAATTCTCACTGGGCTTTATTGATCCAGGTACTTATTCATTAGGTTATACCTGTACTGCGCAGCATGACAGTGATGAAGACAATGCAGCGCCACTAGCCGCTGGGTTCGCAATATACGAAGCTGAAAATGGTGTGCAAGTCACTGTTGGTCAAGACAGCCAAGTGTCATTCTAACCTTTATGTGAATGACGCTTTTTAATCAAAACGGCCTCTTATTTGGAGGTCGTTTTTGATCATGTCACTTAGCTAGTATGAATTTGATGTGCATTGAGTGTGACTCTAGGGAAGTGATAATGTAACGTTGTATCTCTTACTTGAACCTAGCGAAATGTACTCCGGCGTTGCTCATGAAATCTAGCTTAAGCATTCGATCTTACACCAAGCAATTTAATACTCATGCTCATGATGACCATCATCAATTGGTATTGCCGATCCAAGGCAGTATCAATATCGAGATGGTGGGGTATGTCGGCAAAGTGGCCGTGGGCGAATGTGTCGTAATTCCGGTAACCACTGCGCATGCGTTTAAAGCGGATGAAGCCGCGCGGTTTATTGTCGCGGATATGGCGGAGTTGCCGCAGCACTTGTTGGAGCATGAGCTCTCGGTTTTCACGATAACGCCACCTTTGATGAGCTTCTTGTTGTTTGTTGAGAAGCAGCTGGAATATCAGGTCGATAGTGGTATTGAGTCATCAATCGTGGAGGTGTTCTCACTGCTGTTAGAGCAACAACAAGTGAGCAAGAGCATCGACCCAAGAATCCGGGCGGTACAAAGGTTGATAGCGGATAACTACACGCAACCGTTATCCATTTCACAGCTTGCAGAAACGGCCTGTTTGAGTCCCACTCAATTTAAAAAACGCTTCAAAGAATGTCTGGGTATCAGTGCGCTTAAATACATCACTCGCTATCGTATGGAGAAAGCCCAAGCCTTGTTAACTCATACCGATTTACCGGTTCAATTGATTGCTGAAAATGTGGGCTATAGTGATGTGTCTGCTTTCAGTCGTCGCTTCTCTCAGCACTTTGGCATGTCTCCAAGGGCGTTTCTAGGCTCAATGAAAGACAGTCTTTAGAAACAACAATAGCGTCCTTTCGGCAAACTAACTTTTATCAATCTTCACTATTATCTATTTCAGAACTGAAAATTGGGTAATAGAAATGAATCTTGCCATCAATCGCGTTAACGAATTCCAAACGGGCACTTTAGCCATCTTGTTTGCTTCTATTTTATGGGGCACGACAGGCACCGCCGCAAGTTTTGCTCCTGATCTAAGCCCATTAGCAATTGGTGCTTTTTCTATGGGCGTCGGTGGCCTAATGCAAGCGGGCTTGGCGTATCGAAAAATCCTATTCGCTTTCGACAAACTTTTGCAGAACAAGAGGCTGTTGGCAGTGAGCGCGTTGGCTTTGGCGGTCTATCCTTTAGCTTTCTATTCTTCAATGAAATTATCAGGCGTGGCGATTGGTACCGTGGTTTCGATTGCAACCGCACCTTTCTTTTCGGCATTGTTAGAGTGTCTGATTAGCAAAAAGAATAATATCAACAAACGTTGGCTCACTAGCTTTTCGATTGGTGTGGTAGGTATTGGGTTGTTGGTGTTTTCAGAATCTTCAACGACGAATGAATCCGGTGATGATCTCAAGCTATTAGGTATTGCTTTGGGTCTACTCGCAGGGGTGTGTTACGCCATTTATTCTTGGGCGACAAAAGCACTGATAGACAAGGACATTGAGTCTCAAGCGGCGATGGGCAGTATTTTTGGCCTTGGTGCGATGCTGTTGCTGCCAACGCTCTGGCTTACGGGGGAGAACCTGTTTTCCTCGCAGATTAACGTATTAGTCATCAGTTATCTGACGTTAATCCCACAATGCTTGGGTTATATCGCCTTCAGTTTTGGTTTACGCCATGTGACTGCGAGTAGCGCCAATCTACTTACTTTGTTTGAACCAGTAGTTGCAGCGGTGCTTGCCGTCTGCGTTGTCGGTGAGCTGATTCCTTTTATAGGTTGGCTAGGTATGTTTCTGATTGTGCTGTGCTTGTTGATACAGTCGAAGTCATCTAAAGGAACGTTATAAGTATTTTTTTTGTCACGCCTAATTGAGATTTATTCATGCGTAATTCTTATAATTGAATAAAATCAGTATCTCAGTTGTGAGAGTGCTGCTACTATCGCTATCAATAGTCGGGGGGCATATACCTTATTTGGTGTTTGCTGAGATCGTTAGTCGAGACCCGTTGAACCTGATTCAGTTAACACTGGCGTAGGGAACTATAAGCACTCGATCTACGTCTGCACTCATGAAAACTTTTCATGAATCCAATGCGACTTCTCCTTCGATCGGTGTTCGTTCTCCTACGTCTTGTAAGATAGTAGGAGCGACAATGACACACAGTTCTATTTCAAAAGATTTAACACCAAAAACCTCAGTTTCACAGCACTCTGCTGATGGTTCGATTCGAACGAACACTCCGATTGTATTGACGATCGCAGGCTCAGACAGTGGCGGCGGTGCGGGTATCCAAGCTGATATTAAAGCTATGTCTGCTACAGGTAGTTTCGCTTGTTCGGTAATTACCGCTATCACTTCCCAGAACACGCAAGGCGTTTCCGCCATTTTCCCTATTCCACTCGACCATGTTGCTAGCCAGTTAGATGCGGTTTTCACTGATCTGAATATCGTGGCAGTAAAAGTCGGCATGTTGGCTGATTCTCAAATCATCAAAGTCGTCGCGGACAAAATCAAACAATACCAACCTAAACACTTAGTGATTGACCCTGTAATGGTCGCGACAAGTGGTGACCTGCTGTTAGAAAACTCGGCTATCACGACGCTAAAGCAAGAACTGATTCCGCTGGCAGACATCATTACGCCTAATTTACCTGAAGGCGCAGCATTAACAGGCAAACCGGTACCTGAAAGCGAAGCTGAAATGCAGGGCATGATTGAAGATTTACGCGCACTAGGTGCTAAAGCCGTTCTTCTCAAAGGCGGTCATTTAGAGAAAGATGAAAACAGTAACGATCTACTGATTCTCCCGACGACGTCTGCCTTGATTAGCGCGAAGCGTTTTCCAACCAAAAACACGCACGGCACGGGTTGTACGCTTTCGTCTGCTATTGCTTCTTTCTTAGCGCAAGGTAACACGCTGGCAGAAGCTGTTGACCTAGGCAAACAATACATTTCTCAGGCGATTGCTCACGCTGATGAGTTACAAGTCGGTCAAGGTCATGGCCCGGTAAATCACTTCTTCGCTGGACACGGTAATGTCCGTTAATACCGTTGGTGTTCAGCTCAGCAATGCCTCCTTACGTTATAACGACAGTGAGCACGTAACCTTGTCTGGGTTGTCGCTTAGCTTAAACGCAGGTAAGTGGACAGTATTGCTGGGTCGAAGTGGCTGCGGGAAAACCACGGTATTGCGTTATCTGGCGGGCTTGCTGGACGACAAGGTGGAGTGGCAGGGCACATTGGCAACGTCCGATGAATTGCCTTTAACCGATCGCATCGCTTACATGGCGCAGCAAGATTTGTTACTGCCATGGCTATCGGTCATCGACAATGTTTGCCTGAGTCATCGTTTTCAAAGTCCAGTCTCTGATAAAACACTGCAAACTAATCAAGCACTAGAGTTGTTAGCTGCGGTTGGTTTGGCTGATCAGGCGTCTACTATGCCGGATCAATTGTCTGGTGGTATGCGCCAGCGTGTTGCTTTGGCTCGCACCTTAATGCAAGACAAGCCAGTGGTGCTGATGGATGAACCGTTCTCTGCGCTGGATGCGGTAACAAGACACAAACTACAGAGCTTAGCGTGTGAGCTGTTAAGAGACAAAACCGTTGTGTTGATCACCCATGATCCACAAGAAGCGGTGCGTTTGGCGGATAACTTGTATGTGTTGCAAGGCATACCTGCGAATGCTCAGTCTTTATCTGTGCCTCTCACATCAACACCACGAGTGTTAGACGGTGAATGCGCTGAGTTACAACAAGCGATCTTAGATCAGCTGGAGCGTGATTATGAATGATCTAACGCGAAGCGAAGCTACTGATAGCTCCAAGATAGAAAACTCAATGGAAGAAAGTTCAACTAACACACAGATCACGACTAAGCGCCCTCGTCAGATGAATCCCGTTATGCGTTTGCTGATCAGCAGTGCTGTGATTCTCGGTTTATGGCAAATGGTGGTCGTTATCTTCGAGATGCCGAGCTTCATTCTGCCAGCGCCTGCAGAAGTCTTTATTAAGCTAATCGAACGTTACGATGTGTTACTCAAGCACACTTGGGTGACTGCGCAGGAGATCTTACTTGGGCTGCTACTCGGTTTGTCGATGGGGCTGTTTTTCGCCTTGCAGATGTTGATGTTCGAACCACTAAAACGCTGGCTGTTACCCATCTTAATTGCCAGCCAAGCGATTCCTGTGTTTGCGATTGCTCCAGTATTGATGTTGTGGCTTGGCTATGGCATCGCCTCAAAAGTGGTGATGGCGGCGATCATTATCTTCTTCCCTGTGACGACTTGTTGTTACGACGGCTTACGTAATACTCCGACAGGCTATCTCGATCTTGCCAAAACGATGGGCGCATCGAAATGGCAATTGCTGCGTTATATCCAACTGCCTGCTGCGCTGCCAACACTGGCGTCTGGCATTCGTGTGGCGGTGGTTATTGCCCCAATTGGCGCGGTCGTCGGGGAGTGGGTTGGTTCGAGTGAAGGGCTGGGTTACCTAATGCTACAGGCCAACGCGCGAATGATCATTGATGAGATGTTTGCGGCCTTGTTTATCTTGGCGGTGCTGTCTATCTCGCTCTACTTCATCACAGACAAGTTACTCAAAAAAGCTATCCCTTGGGAGAACCAGTAATGGTTCGATAACACTTGTTTAATAAAGCTTCGCTCACGCTATTTATCTAAACAAAACTTCGTTAAAAATTAGCTCTATAAACACAATAATAATATTCAAAAGGAAAGGTTAACTATGAAAAATACCAAATTGGTAGGTGCAGTGGCACTGCTTGCTTCGCTAGTTTCAGGTCATGCATTAGCGGATTCTGAACAAAAGAAACTGACATTGATGTTGGATTGGTTTGTGAACCCGAACCACGGCCCGATTGTGATCGCTCAAGAGCGTGGCTACTTCGCTGACCAAGGCTTAGAGGTTGAAATCCAAGAACCAGCAGACCCAAGCACGCCAGCGAAACTGGTCGCAGCAGGTAAGGTCGATTTAGCGGTAACTTACCAACCAAGTTTAACCATGGATGTGGCAGCGGGCCTTCCTTTAGTTCGTGCATCAACCCTTATCGCGACGCCACTAAACACACTAATGGTACTGGATAACGGCAAGAACGATTCGCTAGCGGATCTGAAAGGCAAGAAGATCGGTATCGCGATTGCGGGTAACGAAGAAGCGACCATCGGCACCATGCTAGCGCAAGAAAATGTAGCGTTTACAGACGTGCAAACCATCAATGTGGGTTGGGCACTGTCGTCTTCATTGGCATCAGGCAAGGTAGATGCAATCTGGGGTGGTTTACGTAACTTCGAAACTAACCAATTAGCCCTTGAAGGCTTTAAAGCAAAAGCATTCTTCCCAGAAGAGCACGGTGTGCCAGCTTACGATGAGCTTATCTTTGTTGCGAACGCAAAGCAGCACGATGATGAAGCGATCAAAGCGTTCAACAAAGCATTAGAGCAAGCAACAACTTACATCGTGAACCACCCACAAGAATCATGGAGCGAGTTTGTTGCGTATTCACCAGATACGTTGAACAACGAACTTAACCAACGCGCATGGAATGATACGCTGACTCGTTTTGCACTTCGCCCTTCTGCTGTTGACCTGAAACGTTACGACGATTACGCACAGTTCATGTTCGACAAAGGCATCATCAAATCACTACCAAAAGCCGCTGACTACGTACCGACTTTTGACTAAGGAATCTCATGAATTACCAAGACTTAATCCAAGCCTGTCAACAAGATTGGCAAGACTACACCGAACATGATTTTGTTAAAACGCTGGCGAACGGCACACTAGCGCAACCGTGTTTTCTGCATTACCTAAAGCAAGATTTTTTGTTTTTGAAGCAGTATGCCCGCGCGTACGCGTTAGCAATATACAAGGCTAAAACCTTGGCTGATATGCGCCGTGCATTGCCAAGTGTTCATGCGCTGTTAGATTCTGAAATTTCACATCACGTAACTTACTGTGGTCAGTGGGGTTTAACCGAATCTGACTTGGAAAATGAACCGGAAGATTTTGGTACAGTTGCTTACACACGTTATGTTCTGGATGCCGGCATGACGGGTGATCTTGTCGATCTTTATGCGGCACTGGCTCCGTGTTCCATTGGTTACGCTGTGATCGGTAAAGCGTTGTTAGAAAGCAGCGATACTGTTTTAGAAGGCAACCCATACGCGAGCTGGCTTCAGCTTTACGGCGGAGAAGAGTTCCAGTCTGGCGTTGCAACGGGCGCAGAATACTTCAATCAGCTGCTTGCTGAAATTGATATCAACAGCGAGCGCGGTCAAAACATCGTTCATATTTTTAAAACGGCAACGCGTATGGAAGTGGCTTTTTGGCAGCAAGGGCTGAACGCTCTTAATGATTCAACAGCGGCTTAGAGCGACTTTCACGAATAAGGATTTATCCATGCTAACTGAACAAATCATCCAATCGTTGCGCGCATTAAGAGAGCAAAAGCCACTGGTGGTGAACATCACCAACTACGTCGTGATGAACAATACGGCCAATGCGTTATTAGCGATTGGCGCTTCGCCTATCATGGCGCACTCGCAGCAAGAACTGGCTGAGATGATGTCTTTCTCTGGCGCGCTTGTGATTAACATTGGCACGTTAGACAGTGTTTGGACACCAAGAATGCGTTTCGCGGTTGAACAAGCGAACGCGAACAGCAAGGTTGTGGTTCTTGACCCTGTGGGTTGTGGCGCAAGTACGCTGCGTACCGAGACTTCTCGTGAAATTGCACGTTTAGCCGATAAGCTAATCATTCGTGGTAATGCGTCTGAGATTATCGCGCTAGCGGGTGAGCAAGCGCAGAGCAAAGGCGTTGATGCGCTGGATAGCAGTGATGCCGCATTAGGCGCAGCGCAATGCTTAGTCGCTGAATACGGTGCGAATGTGGTGATTTCTGGTGAGACAGATTACGTTGTCACTAAAGACAGTGTTGTGACGTTAAACAACGGACATCCAATGATGCCGTATGTGACAGGCATGGGTTGTACCTTAACGGCATTGACGGGCGCTTTCGCTGCAGTCGGTGATGACAGTGGTTTGGCTGCTGCAGCTGTGTTGGGTGTGGTTGGCGAAATCGCGGCTGAGAACTCACGTGGCCCAGGTAGCTTGCAAATGAACTTACTTGATGAGCTGTATCAATTGGATGAAGAGACGTTGATTCAACGTTTGAAGGTTCAGTAGATTCAATCTAGATCTGCATTCGTAGATTATTAAAAAGCCCTCAGCATATATGTATTGAGGGCTTTTCTATTGGTGCTTCAAAACCGTATTAACTCGTCGTCGTGTTAGTTATCTCGTTATATGAGCAATTGGCTTCGTTAGGTTCTAAATCGATTTACTTGGCTCTCTAGGTGATGAGCAACCTCGGTTAAGTCACTCGCGGCACCAGAAATGCTGCTGACCGACTCTTGGTTGCTTTGTGCGATGGTGTTTGCACCTTGCGCGTTTTCACCCAACGACTTGGTTAAGCAATCTTGTTCGTCAACAGATACTGCGATCTGGCTGTTGGCTTGATTCAAATCTTGGATGTGTTGGTTAATCACATGTAAGTTCTGAGAAGCTTGCTGTGCCTGAGTTGAAGCATCGGAAACCGTGCTGTGGCTCTCTTTGATCGACTCTAACGCATCTTTAGCCCCACGCTGTAACGAGGTGATGAGTTCGTCAATCTGGCTCGCAGAATCTTGAGTACGCTTAGCTAGCGTTCTCACTTCATCGGCTACCACGGCAAACCCACGGCCTTGCTCACCCGCACGTGCGGCTTCAATGGCAGCGTTCAATGCCAGTAGGTTGGTTTGCTCAGAAACACCTTTTATTACTTCAAGAATGGCACCAATGTTCATCGACTCTTTGTGTAGGTCAGTCACTTTTTGGCTGCTCACCTGCATGCTTTCATCGGCGCTGCCAATTTCATGCAGTGTTTTGTCTACTTCTTTGAGTCCCATTGCCACATTCTCGGTTGCTTGGTTAGCAACTTGAGACGCGTGGTTAGCACTTGCAGCAATTTCTGAAGTGCTGGAAGCCAATTGATCAACGGCAGAAGAGATATTGATCATTTCACTGTTCAATTGTGTTGCGTTGGTCGAGCTGTTGTTTGTCACTTGATTGAGTGACTCCGACATCTCACCAATACGCACGCTAGAGCGGTTCACTTGGCCAACAATATCGCGCAGAGATTCAATGGTGATCTCCATATTAGTCAGCAGTTCACCAATCTCATTTTTGCTCTCAATGTTCACTTCCACATTCAGGTTGCCCTGAGAAAGCTCGTTGGTGATCTGTTTAACTTGTGCGATGCCTTTGGTGATAGAGCGAGTCACCAACACGGCGCTCGTCATGCCAATCACTAAGGCAACACCCGTTAGCAAGAAGATGATTTGAATTGAACGCTTTTCACTGGCTTGCAGTACTGGCGTGAGCGCTTGTTTCTGTTGCTCGAGAATACTTTGAGCATCCGCGACCGCAATCGCTAAGCTGTCACCAATAGAGGCGAGAGTAGCGGTTCTTTGCGTGTTCTCAATTATCTGTTGATGAACTTGCTCAAAGCCTTTTGCATACGCTTCGCGTTGGTTCGAGAAGTCCTCAATCAGCTCACTTTGATAAGGCGATGATTTTAGAGACTCAATGTCGCCTTCAATACCTGGTAGCGCGTATTCAAAGATATCTTTACCCGCCTCATAGGTTTTAAGGTCATTGTTGTTTGAATAACTGAGTACGGTGATCTTGGCTGCGAGGAAATTCTCCATCAACATGCCTGCGTATAAGCTCGCGTTTGGATCGTTGTTGTTGTACGACTCATACAACAAGCTCTGAGCCGCTTTCAGTGCGTTGGTTTCTCGTTGGACCATCTCAACGTTGACCAGTTGGTCTATGAGAAGCTCACTCTGTTTCATTGAACCATAAGCCACATCAAACGCCGCAACACTGTCTTGCACTAATTGCAGGCTAGCTAGGCTATCGGTTTTGGTGGTGGATTGGATTAAGTTGTTGAGCAGTTCATCAATCGCAAGTTTGCTTGATTGATAATTCGTTTCGTACTGTTCATCCAATGACTCTAAGTAACGTTCAGAGGCTAAACGCATCTGAAGAAAGTGCACTTGAATGTTGCTTGATAATGTCGCTTTTTGGCTGAGTTCACTGTATTGGCTAAAGCCGTTCGACAAGGTTTGGATACCTTTGTAACTCACAAAGCCTGAAATGACGAAAAAGAGCAAGCAGATGGCATAACCCAGCTTGATCTTGAGCGCTATAGAAAGGTGGCGCATAACTATCCCTATATTTACCTGATTCCTTCACAGCAGAGTATTTCATAAAACAGCGTTCTGGGCATGCTTGAAGTGAATACTTTGTGTAATAAGTAACGCTTTAGTTAAAAAGTTCAGGTTTTTCGGCATGCTTTCAACGAGTTGCGTATTTGATGGTGCGTGTGTAATTGAGCTAATTTAGTATTAACTTCCATGCACATGATGCGATTTGTCGGTAAAATAGTACAACGCCAATTTTAGACATCGACTCCAAAGGTACGATATGAACCCTTATAAGCTCTATTTAGTAACGGATGACCAGCAAGATTTAGAAACGCTTAAGTTTGTGGTTGAACAAGCGGTCGCGGGTGGCGTCACTATGGTTCAAGTAAGAGAGAAACATGGGGATGTAAGAGCCTTCATTGAACGAGCACAAGCCGTAAAGTCGATTTTGGTTGGCTCAGGTGTTCCGCTGATCATCAATGACCGAGTGGACGTTGCATTGGCTGTCGACGCCGATGGTTTGCACTTAGGGCAATCGGATATGCCTGCAGAGTTAGCACGTCAGTTGATTGGTTCGGATAAGATTCTTGGGTTATCGATTGAAACTGAACAACAGCTACAAGAAGCCGATAGCTTGCCGATCGATTACATTGGCCTCAGTGCGCTTTTTACCACACCGACCAAGACGAATCTAAAGAAACATTGGGGTTATGAAGGCATTCAAATGGCTTTGGAGACAACGAAGTTGCCGATTGTGGGTATCGGCGGAATTAACGAGTCGAACATTCCGCAGTTAGTTGAGAGCGGTATTCATGGGTTAGCACTGGTATCTGCGATATGTCACGCTGAAGATCCAAAACAAGCGACGCGGGATCTGTTGTCTCTGATGGGAGAGTGAAGGGGTTATAGACTAGAAAACAAATGAGGTTAACCATTTGTTTTCTAGTTAAAGAACAGGCTCATAGAAAGGCTAAATTGGCCTATCGCTTGAGCTTTTAAGACAATTTATTTAATACACAGTTTGGTTTACTGAGCGCATAAAGCAACAGTACCGATGATCATAAGAACGATCGCGGCATACCAGCCGTATTGTGCGGTCTTATCAGCAACAAACACCTTAATGTAGTTGAGCTCTTCATGAGCCATTGCGATGAAGTCCGTGTAGTTAATCGATAACTCACGGCTAGCTTCTTTCAAGTCTTGCTGAAGTTTGTTGAAAGCCTCATCGATGAAGCCTTTTGATTCTGAAACAGACGGAGTAGCAGCCAAAGTTAGGCTATTCCAAACCGCCATACGCGATTCATATTCGCTTTCACTGACACAATTAAGTACGCGTAAATCATACTCTCGTTTGTTACGCTCTTTACCCATTTTCTCAGGGCAAATATTTCTTAAAACGTTCACGACAAATTTTCCAAAAGGTTCATTTAGATATAAAAAAGCACTCGAAGAGCGCTCATAAACTGGGTGCGAATCAATATTCAAAAGTGATCTATTTGAAACCGGCATAAGCGACTGTAAGACAGAGCGTTTATCTGGGAGATTTGAAGTTGGGTCAGTGGTGTTAAAGAGCGATTTGGGTTTGTCGATATCAGTTTGATAAGACAAACCCTTTGGGATCGCATACTAGTTATGTCACTTTGGGATATCAACTAGGGTGTTTTATCCACACGACAAAGAAAATTATCGGCACGAAAAGCGGAAATGAGGTAGTGCTGGAGAAAACACCACCGTTATTGACTTAGGATTCAGTTGCTGAAATAGGCTGAACTCAAGAATTGGGGGAGGCTAGTTGGCTTGCCATTGATTGTTCTCTAATGAGTGGCCTTTTAGTTTTTCAAGTAAACTTGTTAACACTGGCCCATTGATGTGGCTGCGAGACACCAAACAACCCACTGGAGTAATCCAACCACCATGCTCGTGTGCCACTGGCAGTGCTACGAGATCGCCTTTTTGAATGCCTTCCATCACCATCATTTCAGGCACATTTGCCCAGCCAACGTTCTGTTCAACGAGATCGATGATCGTTTTGTGGTTGTTGGCATACCAAAGCATCGAGCTAATACCGTAGGTGAACCACAGTTCGCGCTGCTTTGAACTGCGATGCACACATTGGCGGTAACGCTTTAGATCTGAGTCTTGTACTACCGACATTTGGCTGAGTTCGTGAGTGGCGGAGCTAACTGTAAGAAAGCGGGCTTGGCCCAGTAAGAAGAAGTCCATATCCACTTTAAGTTCACCATCCGCATAGATGATGCCAATCTGCGCTTTGCCGCGTCTTACGAGGTCTTCCACATCGAAGGTTGAGGCCGTAATAATATCGAAGTGCGTGATTGGGAACTGATCGGCCAGTGAGCTGATTATCTTAATGAAATTCTTATCTATGATGCTTTCATCAACCGCAATGATCAGTTCGTGCTCATCTTCTTGTGTGAGCGATTCTACTTTTTGGTCGAAGTACTTTTGTTGGTCGAGAATCGACTTAGCGACAGGTAATAACGCTTTACCTGTGTTGGTCAAAACGGGGATGTTTTTCTCTCGGTTAAATAGCTCTTGGTCGATGGCAATTTCTAGGTTGGCGATCGACTGGCTGACTCCAGACTGAGCGCGTTTCAGTTTGCGAGCGGCGGCAGAGAAAGAGCCACTTTCACACACAGTGACGAAGACTTTTAATTGCTCAAAACTGTACATGTTATCTCTCGCTCAATACCAAAGGGGGTAATAACTCCTAGGCTATCACTATTCGTGATGGCTGTTAACTTTCTCTTATTATTTCAGGTGACATAATCTCGACCAATCCAGCACGTAATAGATTATTTAGAGGAATGTATGAGTACGTTAGAAAGAGTGTTTCACTCTGTGTTATTTGAAGTATTGGCCGTCACACTATCAATTATAGGCTTAGCGATATTTACCGATCATGATGTGAATGCCTTATCAGGAACCATGATAGTTGTTGCGACCATCGCGATGATTTGGAACTACTGTTTCAACCGCATTTTTGATCGCTACTTCACGGGTGAAAAATCAAAGCGTTCACTCAAGTTACGTGTTTTTCATGTTGTGCTATTTGAGGCAGGCTTGCTGGTGGCGACGATCCCAGTGATGGCTTACTTACTTGATGTGGGGATTTGGCAGGCATTTTTAATGGATATCGGCGTGACCATTTTTATTACCATTTACGCGTTTGTGTTTAATCTGATTTATGATCATATACGAGCATTCTGGGTACGCAGAGCGGACTTAGCCGTTCAGTAATCTACCAAGTCAGTAAACACGAGTTTGGCTACTAACCGTTTGTTTATTCGTTATTTTGACGGAGACATCCGGTTAGTAGGTCTAGGTAACGCGGCGTTTGTTCTGCTATCTTAAAAAAGGTGATAATTTGAGTTCGTGAACGAATAGATAAGGGAAAGGATGCCAAATACCCCTCAGATAATGACAGTTGTCGATAAGAAAGAAGTCGAATTGTTCGCGGAACTGTTCAAACATATTGATGGTGAAATCTACACCTTACTACGCAGTGCCCAAATCCCTAATGATATTCTCACCAGTAATGACCATTACGATTATCTCCCTGAGACAACGGTTAAGAACGTGGTCAAGATTATGGGGGAATCTGCGTCGAGAGAAGAGTTTTCGCTGTTTATGTGGAGTTTTTGCAAGCAAACCTATGTGCCAAGGTTTGTGGCTAAGCTAAGCCAGCAGGATTCATTGAAAAACGCGCTAGACCAATTTGGTGAGCAGTTGAAGCTCGTATCCAATGGTGCGAATGTCTATACCAAGCAATCCGGAGGCAAGTGGTGGTTGGTTCGCGAGAAGCCATTTACTAACGCACCTTGGTTTAAGTTCGCTGAACTGTTCTCTGTTATTTTCATCAACGAGCTACTTTCAGTATTAACGCAAGGTCGTTGGAAGCCGTCTGAGGTTGGCATTCAGAATGGCGATCTCGAATGCTTTCAATCTCTACCACAAATGGGCAGTGCTCAGTTTTATACGCATAGACCGGTCACTGCCTTTGAGATCCCTGAAGACATCATGCTTGCACCGATTGTTTTACCCAAAATTGCTCAAGTATCAGATCTCACTAAGCCTTTACCTAGCTCATTCCTGAGCGCTTTTAAGCTTGTTATTAAACCTTATCTCACGATGGGGAAACTCCCAATTAGCTTAGCTTCTGAGATTCTGAATATTCATGTCAGAACAATCCAGCGTCGATTGGAAAGTGAAGGGGTGGTCTACAAAACCTTGATTGAAGAGATGGTTCTTGAGCAGGTCTTGGAGTTGCTAGAGCAGTCCGATCTATCGATCACGCAAGTGGGCGCGAAGATGGGGTATTCCGATTCTTCCCACTTTACCCGTGCCTTCAAACGACAGATGAACATGACGCCAAGACAGTACCGAAAAGAGCACAGCTAACGTCGGTAAGCAGCAGTACCAAGCTACCAGTAAGAGCTTCGGCAATAACCGCTCCGCAGCGAAACTCTAGCCAGTAAGTAAAAATTCCAGCCAGTAAGCAGAAACCGTAGCCTGAACGCATAATTATTTATTGTCACCAAATGGCCATTTATCAACCTTGAACACTGGCAGTATCACTACTAAGTTATTGAATGTTGATGAGTTGTTTTTGCCTCGATTTTTTCCCGGAATTTTGATTAGATTTTTGTGATTATCGCGGCTAACAAAAACACCTTTGAAACCTCATGACACTCATTAGTAGTTACGGAATCGTTATGGGAAGTGGACGCCACTCATAAACGGAATCAAGGTGTATAAATGAAAAATGCAGGCTTAAAACTCTCTGTTGTTGCTCTTTCGTGTTCATTTGCTCTTTCTGCAAATGCCGCATCAACGCTATTTACTAACGTCGATGTATTCAATGGTACTGAAAACAAATTGTACGAAGACCATCATGTATTAGTCGAAGATAATCTTATCAAACAAATCTCTGCGAGCCCGATAGAGGCTGGCGAAGCTGTAGTGATTGACGGCGAAGGCAAAACGTTAATGCCGGGTCTGATCGATGGCCATGCTCACGTCATGATTAACTATAATTTTGGTGACATCGAAACTAATAAAGACCTCACTGACATTTCAATTCATGCGACTCAAGTGGCTAAGCGCTACTTAGATGATGGTTTTACCACTGTTCGTGATATGGGTGGTCCAGCCTTTGGTCTAACTCGTGAAATTGAGGCGGGTAACGTTGTCGGCCCTCGAATTTATCCTTCTGGTGCATTTATCTCTCAAACATCGGGGCATGGTGATTTCCGAGATCGAAGTGACCCAGGTTTTACTCCGAATTCTGTGGGTGACATTTCTAACTTTGAACGTATGGGGATTGGTGCGGTTGCCGATGGCGTACCAGAAGTGTTGAAAGCGACACGATTGAACCTACGAAATGGCGCGACTCAAATCAAGATCATGGCTGGTGGCGGTGGTTCATCTCGATTTGACCCAATAGATACGACTCAATACTCGGTTGATGAGACATGTGCGATTGTTGAAGCCGCTAAAGATTGGAATACCTATGTCGCGGCACACACTTTTAACGATCGATCGGTAAATCGATTATTGGATTGTGGCGTTAAAAGCTTTGAACATGGGTTCTTTATTAATGATGAAACGATGAAGAGAATTGCCAAAGAAGGCGGATATGTTGTTCCTCAAATGTGGGGATTATCGCCAGATTTAGCGAAAAACCCGTTAATGCCAGCTGAGAAATTGCCAATGGTCGCCCAACTTCAAGAAGAATACGGTGATTACGGTAAACGATTGTTAGAAAACAATGTGAAGGTCGTTTTCGCCTCTGACTATGTAGGAGCAGATTCCGATGCAGAGCGAGCTCGTCGTTACGAAATTTACTGGCGCACACAAGCTTTCGGCAGCAACTTTGAAGTATTGAAACAAATGACTTCAACGGCTGGTGAGATGTTGGCGATGTCAGGCCCTAGAGGCACCACACAAGGGAAATTAGGCGTTATTGAAAATGGAGCGGTTGCAGATATCTTATTGATTGATGGTAACCCATTGGAAGACATGGCAGTGATAGGCGCGACTCCGGAATGGTTTGACGCTGATCCTGAATACAAGACCATCGACACTATCAAATTGGTAATGAAAGATGGCGTTGTATACCGCAACGAAATGTAATTTCTGATTCGATTTTTAATCATTTGGTAGGGGAGCTTTTCCTCTACCTACTTCCTTTTTGTTGTGTTTGGTTGGAGTAGATTTTGATGGTTGATTTAAAATCAATATGCTCATTTTTGATGTTCTGTTGTTTGTCATTTTCATCATTGGCTAGTGAAATAAAAGTGACGTACTGGGATGAGTTAGTTCCGAATATGGAGTTAATGGAGGATCCATTTCAAAAGTTAGATAGAAATCAGATGTTTGACATGGCGACTATTGCTCGCTTTAAAGAGGCTCAGTCTAAAGACGGTTTTGTGGCAAGTGACGAAGCAACGCAAGAAATCGTTGAAGTGACAGAGAGGTTGAGAAAACAAAACGTCGATGTTGAAGCGTTATTTGTAGCTCGCGAACAGATTATGAAGCAACGAGAAGCGTTGGGTTCGAAACCCAATACTGAAGTGGTAGGTAGTAAACATCGCATCCCTGGTTACATCACGCCGATTGAAATGGATGGCACTAAGGTGACCAAGTTCTTTTTAGTACCTTCTGCTGGAGCCTGTATCCACACTCCACCACCTCCAGCGAATCAACTGGTGTTGATAGACTACCCGCAAGGCATTGAATTGGTGAGTTTAATGACACCGGTTTGGGTTGAGGGGCAGTTAACAGGGCACCAATCGAAAGAAAATGTGAATTACTCTGACGGCGCAGCCAACGTGCAGTCGGTCTATGCTATGAAAGCGGACGGTATAGAACAGTATCAACCCTAGCTAGTGCGTCTAGTTGAATACAATCTATTGTTGGAAGTATCTAAATCACTCAGTGTCATCAAATGACAATTTTCAATGTGAGTAATGAATAGAATAAAACTAACTTAAAAAGCACTGGTGACATGATGAACTCAAGATTCTCTAAAATAAGTATGGCTATTGTGATGGCGGCTAGCCCAATGAGCGGCGTTGTTTACGGCGCTAACTTTGAAGGCCCAGATTCTGTTGAAAATACAATTGCAGAGCAGAAAGCACAAAAGAAATCTTGGAGGGAGTCATTAGCTGAAGATGGTTTTACATTTGGTGCAGATTACTTTGCTTTGGGGCTGACCTCTGGGGATGGGGTTGGCGGCGATAGCGTTGATGCATCGTCGGGTGTGGCACGATTATACGGTTCATGGCATCTATTGGGAAAGGGCACACAGAACTCAGGTAGCCTGGTTTGGAAGGTGGAACATAGGCATGCTTATGGTGATACTGCGCCAAAAGACTATTCATTCGGCCCTCTTGGTTATGTCGGTGCAATTGGCCCTGCATACAGTGACCAAGGGTTCCGTGTTACGGACTTAAATTGGAAGCAAAAAATCAACGATGGCAAAGGCACTATTGTTGTTGGTTGGCAGGATGTAACGAACTATGCGGATGTTTACGCTCTAGCAAGCCCGTGGTCTGGTTTTACTAACTTGGCATTCTCGACAGGCTCTGGTGCGATGGGCTTACCTGATGACGGTGTATTGGCCCTTTCTGTTGGTCATATGCTAGGCGAAAACTTTTATGTGGTCGGTGGTATCGCTGATGCAAATGGTCAGTCAGATGATATTTTTGATGGCTTTGATAGCGCTTTTGGTAGTGATGCGTCTTACTTTACAACACTTGAATTAGGTTGGACGGCTTCACAAGAACTGATTTATACCGATAACTTCCATGTGACGTTCTGGGACTTTGGTGACGATACTCGCCACAGTAATAGCCTTGCTGCGGAAGGTGGCTCGGGCGTTAACTTCTCATGGAGTCAGTTCATGACTGATCAAGTTATGCCGTTTGTGCGAGGTGGTTTCTCAGAAGGGGATGTTGCCCTTTACGATAAATCGATTTCTGTTGGTATGGGTTACTTTGGATTAGGAAAACCAACCAACAATTTAGGCGTGGCACTTAATTGGGCAGAAGTGAATGGTGATTCTTTTGCGTCTGATGCGAAAGCAATAAGTGGTAATACAGAGCAATGGACGGCTGAAATTTACTACAACATGCAACTCAACGATTTCATCCAAGTGACACCTGATATTCAATACATTAAAGATCCTGCGTTCTCCAATGAAAGTAGCGCTTGGGTGTTTGGTGTTAGAGCGAGAGTCTTTATCTAACTTCTCTGTTTGTTAATCGCTGAAACGTAAAGAATAGATGTAAAAGTGAACCTGTTTGGCTCACTTTTTTGTCTTAGGTCTGTATCAAAAGCGGCTATGCTTTTTCGGCTTTGGGCGTGTCATCGAGTGCGAAGTAGATCTTTGAAACAATAATCTCTGCGACCAAAATCGTGAATACCACAGCGAAGAACGCTACGACACCATTCCATGGGCCTGTAAAGTCTACCTTGTCGCCAAACAAGATATTGATGGCTTCCAACATTACAAACTTAGAACCTACTAAGATGACGTAACTGGATAAACCACGATAAATCTTAGGCGCAGTGCCGGGTTTAGACTTGAAGTAATCTGCGAGCCTATGTTCTAAGCCAATAGACAGTTTGAGCAGGAGTTGTAGCAGAATCGCAGCTGCAAATGAGATAGTGAAAGACTCGATATTGACGAAGTCCCAGTATTCATCAAAAAAATTAAGAACGGTTAAATCAACGAGTACGGCGAGCGTGTAACCGACAAAGAGTCGTTGGGGCGTATTAAATCCATATACTTTTTCTATATTGCTCATCTACTTCTTCCTGAGTAAAGGGTTATAAAAAACTTAGGAGTTAACCCTATAATTTTCAACCACTTATTGTTTTATATGCGAAACAGGTCTTAAAGTCAGTTTGGCGCATTATGGTAAGTAAGGGTTTTAAGAATGATCCAAGATAAGACTCCAATTTAGGCAGAGGCGCATATGATTATTCATTTTAGAATCCAAGACGTAGAAGAACTTTGGGGAGCCATCGATTTAGCAACGCTCTTGCAGTTGGAACTGAGAGCAGTATCAACCACACCGTTAACTCTCTGATTGAATTAGTTAAGTTACTAATTACACTTAAAGCATAAGTTTGAATGGAGTCAACTTAATGCTTTCACCCCTATCGCACTATCCCCGTTCTATTATTCTGCTCTTAATGGGCCTCAGTTCTTCCTCGGCCTATGCATCCAATGAATTGATTCAGAACCGCTTAGAGAAGATATTTTCTGTATCAATTGCGCTGACTGACAGCGATGCCATTTCAATTGGCTTTGTGGATTTTGATCCTAATTCGTTTATCAACTTAAACGACAGTGGTTTTGGATCCGATAAAACCATCGATACTCGAAGCCAAGTGAGTGTGGGCTCCATCCCTTACTCTTCCGTGATTAAAACGGATGACCCTGACTTCGACCTTATTTGGTCTGTGCGAGGGTCTTATGCGCTTTCTGAACAGGATATTGAGATCTCATCAGATGTGACTCCTGACCGTCGTGTTAACCCAAATGAAGACTCGGTATTGGGCCTGTATGGCTTTTTCGGAGGGCAAAACCATTTAAACCAACATTGGTCTATCGCCTATGGCTTAGGCACTCACTTGCTCTATTACCGCAATAAATACGAATACAACAACAGCTACTCTCAAGCATCTCAATCTCAGCTAGACGGCTACGCGTTGAATACATCAGCATGGGCGCTTGTTGCAGAACCTTCAGTCAAACTTCAATACTTGCAACCAAAGGAGTGGGGCAGTTGGAATGTGTCTTCCAGAGTTCGTTACTTTTATGGAACAGGCTGGGGCGAAGCGAACGATGGCGATATCGGTAACCCAGAAGGGATGCGATTCATTAATGAACTCGAGTTTAGGCAAAATGTAGCGCTCGATGCTTGGTCGCTGAATAACCCTCAAATCCACTATAACTTAACAAGAATCGATGTCGCGGGTGATTTGACTGCTCCTTTAGATACGCACTATTACTATGAATTCGGGGCCGGATTAGTATTTGATGTGCCTTATGACTCTTACTTTTTTGACAACTTCGGAATTGGAATTAACTTCAATTATGGCAGCTCGTTGAGCGGTGGTAGCTTGTTGTTCTTACTCAATAATTAGTTGTTCCCGATTAATAACTAGCTCTTTCTATTAAAGAACTCGTTTCTTCTGATCAATAGTTAGTATAAGCCTATGCGCTTAATGTTCGACATGTAATTTGAATTTGTATGTGTCGTAAAATGGTAAATATCTTAGTGGAAACTTAGCCATCATAGTCATTCGCCCATCACTAGAGCAGACTATGAATAAGTTAAGTTTTGACCGAAAAATGCCGCTATACGTGGTGTCCACACTTGCCCTTAATATGGCAGTTAGCTTGTGGTTATTGAGTATGGCTTCTTCGGCAGTCATGGCTTTTTCTGTATGCGCGTTGTTTTTTCTCAGTACCCTCATTACTGCGCGCCTATATCGACATGAAATGGCTCAAAGCAAGAATAGCTTGTCGGAAGCGATCATTGATGGCGTCGCTGGTTTTATTGTCCTCGATAGTCAATTGAGGGTCATACAAGTGAATCAACAGTTCTCTCGGGTTTCAGGTTATGCCTTTAATCAAGTCGAGTCTCGCCCGATTTCTGATCTCTGTTTTATGAATAACAGTAGTTTAATATCGACCATTACTCGCTCACTCAAGGAAAACCAGAGATGGAAGGGTGAGTTGAGTGGAGTCAGTCGACTTGGTGAACATTTTACTGTGAATGTGGTTGTCGAAAAGTTAGTTGAAATACTGTCGCACAATAATAAATATGTGGTGACCTTTACGGATATTAGTCGACGTAAAGTATTAGAACGTCGATTAAGAATGTTGGTGGACACAGATTCTCTCACCGGGTGCTGGAACCGCCGCCGTTTTGATAAAGATCTTAATCATTATTCAAACTTAGCGGAGCGTTATGGTTACACGCACTCTTGTTTGGCGTTGATCGATTTAGATCATTTCAAGGCCATCAATGATAATCATGGTCATGACCAAGGTGATTCAGCGCTGAAAGAGGTCGCTGAACTGTTGAGAAATAACAGTCGAGACACTGACATCGTCGCGCGAGTCGGCGGAGAAGAGTTCGCTATCTTGATGCCTGAAACCAATTTAGCAGAAGCGTTTGAGGCGATGTATCGATTGAAAGAAGTGATTACCAAAGGAACAACATTGAACCTGACTGTGAGTAGTGGTGTGTCTGAAATACAGGCGCAAGCCGAAGCGACCTATCGCAGTGCAGATAAGGCACTTTATCGCGCCAAAGGTAACGGGCGAAATAGAGTGTGTAGCTCGAGCTCAGGCTGTGCTACTCCAATTGCCCTTGGTTAGATGCAGGCTGTGCTTGGTTGATCAATCGAGCGGAGTCTAAGCCGATATCGATCGTTGGTAAATCTTCGGCGTAAGACCAGACACCCGTTTAAAGGCTCTCGAGAAATGCGAGATGTTGGTGTAACCGAGCTGGCTAGAAATGTAGGTCAGCGTGTGACCTTCTTCCATCAGTTCACATGCTACTGAAAACATCAGGTTCTCTTTGATCTTTCGATATGTGGTGTTTTCATTTTTGAGTTTGCGTTGGAACGTTCGCACCGAAAAGTTGAGTAGCTCAGCGGCTTCTTCAAGAGAGAGATCTTGTTCTTTCATGTACGGCTTTAGAAGTTCATAAACGCTATCGGTAAAGCTGGTATGCCACTCAATCAGTGTCGGTTTAGCACTGAGTTCTTTAGAGGTTAGGCGAATTGGGAGTTGTAAGATTTCTTCAGGAATAAGTACAGCCGTCGACGACTGATCAACAAACAGTTGGCAGCTACTTGGTACCAGTGTTTTGACGACATCGATGTCATGTCCTTGCAGACGCACCTTATTAGGTAACCATGGGGATTGGGATAAAATGGTTATTAATTCAATGATATATGTAATCGCAAAAGCTTCCCCCCATTGAAACATAGGGGAATTGTCTTCGGGGGCGGTTCGACAAAACCAGCTCTGACCGTGTTCTTGAATAAACTCGACTTTGCTGCCTGGGGAGTCGTAGGCAAAGATTGAATTGATCTGTTTTAGTGCATCACCAATGGTTTCGAATTCGGTAAATTGATGCAAGACATTTGGGATGATTCGACGTCGAAATGCGAGTCCAAGAATATCGGTGAACCGAGATACGCCGAGTTGTGCCGATGTAAGATAAATCAAACGCTTAATGGATTCCGATGGCACAAAATCACTTTCTGATTCGATAAGGTCGGGTGGTAAACCGGAATCTTTAAGCAACAGATGTAAATCAAAACCATAGTCAGAAAAAACCTGAACCAGAATCTTGGCGTAGTTCGTTTGAATTACCGGGACTTGGTAGTGACTAGAGGTCATTGGAATACAATCCTGTATATATTGTTGCATTATTAGACGTGCATATCATTTGCAACGTTTTGTTTACTAAATCTAACCCTATTTACTTGAGTTTTCCATCGCTGGGTTTATTTTTAAAGTATTAATTTTGTTGATGTTAGTTATCTAGAAGGGAGTCCCATGTCAGAAACCAAAGGGAATAAGCAAGAAGCCAATGAAGAAGTTGGCCAGTAAGAAAATGGAAAAGACAAAGTAAGAAAGGTCACAAACTATCTATTGTTGTTTGTTGCATTCATGTTGATCTTCAGTGTCATTTCAGACCGAATCATCCCTATTACTGATAATGCTCGTGTAAAAGGTTATATCGTTCCAATCAAGCCAGAGGTGTCGGGTAAAGTACTCGATATACTGGTTCAACCTAACCAACTGGTTAATCAAGGCGATAAGTTAGCCATTTTAGATGAGTCTGATTACCAAATAGCCGTACAACAAGCCGAGCAAAATTTAGAGATTGCAGGCCAAAATGTCGGTGCTCAAACCGCGAGCATTGCTTCAGCTCAAGCAAAACTCACTTCAGCGATTGTTGAAAGACAAAACACCAAACTGCAAGCCAAGCGTGTCTTAGAGATGGCAGACAAAGGTGTGGTTTCTAAATCAGATGCAGATAAAGCGCGAGCAGCATTAGCGACCTCTCGAGCAGCTGTTGTGAATGCAGAGGCTGATCTTGAAGGTGCGAAGCAACAAATGGGTAAAGAAGGCCAAGAAAACAGTCAAGTGAAAGCGGCGTTGCTGGCACTTGAACAAGCTCAATTGAACCTAGAGCGCACCGTGATTACCGCGCCGACACAAGGTGGTGTTTCTAACTTTAGCCTCTCTGAAGGTTTCTATGCATCAGCAGGGCAAGCAATCATGACCTTTGTTTCAACCGAAGATATTTGGATTGAAGCTTATTATCGAGAGAACAGCCTAGGTAATGTAACGGTTGGTGATGAAGTTGAAGTGGCGTTAGATTTCGCACCGGGCAAAGTGGTAAAAGGGCGCGTAAGTAGTATCGATTGGGGTGTTGATTGGGGGCAAAATGACCAAGCAGGTAAGCTTGCTCAAGCTAGCCAACAAACGGGTTGGTTGCGCCAAACACAGATGCTTCCCATCACCATTGAATTTGATAATGAAGAAGTGACAGGCATGCTCCGAGTGGGTGGCCAAGCGGATGTGATTGTTTATAGCGGTGGCAACTTTGTGTTCAACGCGATAGGCAAAGTATGGATTCGTCTGATTAGCGTATTGTCTTATGTCCGATAAGCCGATTCCTGACCAACAAACACAGCAACGGATCCTGCGATTTACGGTCGGGGTCACGTTGGCTGTTTTCTTGGCGGCGTGGATAAACTGGCCACTTGCGTTTGTGGCGCCAGTGTTCACAGCTAAGTTCTTAATTGATAAACCAAATCTCCATAAGGAAACGGTCTACGAATTGCTTTTGGCCGTTGTGGTGACGATGGGGTTAGGTTTATTGCTGTCGCGAGGAATTACCCATTACCCAATCCCATTGCTGATTTTAGTGGGGTTAATGATGCTTTGGGGTTACTACTTGTTTGTCGACCCTAAATGGAACCTTTTCGCCACCATATTGTTGATTGCAGTCTTGATGTTGCCATTCATGGCGATTGATAACCCTGGCGTTTCGGTAATGCTGGCCTCTGGCTTAGCAACTTCTGGGGTGGTTTCAGTGATGATCTTTGCGTTAGTGCATGTATTTTTCCCTGAGCCTAAATCGGAGTTCTCAGGCTTCGCTGCTGTGCCACTCGAAAAGAAACAGCGTTGGTATGCAGCCTTTAGGGCGATGATTATCTCCTATCCAGTGGTATGTTTTTTCTTTATCTTTCAAATATCTGAAGCTTTATTGACAATGATGTTCATTGCGTTGTTATCGTTGATGATTACGTCAGAGAAGTCGATAAAGTTGAGTGCTTTTCTAGTGATAAGTAACGGTATCGGGGGATTGCTCGCGATAGCGGCTTTTTCAATCCTTTCGATTGTTCCTAATATTATCTTCTACTCTTTATTCATAGGCTTGGTCGCTATTGTGATCGCCAAGAAGATCTACACGGTTCCCGAAAAAGCGCCGATTTTCGCCACTGCATTTAGTACGTTGTTAGTACTTGTCGGTAGCACTTTGATGAGCTCAGGCGACATCGATAGCAACACTCTTATACGCATATTCCAATTAGTGTTAATTGGTATATATATGATTTTGGCTTCTTTATTCCTAGAAACTCGGAATTGGAAGTTCCTACAAAATCAGCCTTAATTATGTCTTACAAGGACGTCTCATGAAGTTAACCGATGATTTTTCAAAACAGGCGATAGACGCTGCCATCAAGATCGCAGCAATTGCCATGCTCGTGTATTGGTGTTTCTCGATTTTACGCCCATTTATTCTATTGGTTATTTGGGGGGCGATCATTGCGACTGCGCTCTATCCAGTTGCTGTCGCGATTTCAAATAAGACGGGAATGTCGAAAGGAAAAGCCAGCGCATTACTGAGCTTTATCGGAGTACTGTTACTGCTCATTCCTTTAGTTGCGCTCTCTTCCGGTATTTACACCAGTGCTTCGGACCTAATGACAGGGCTACAGGACGGAACCTTGTCTCTGCCGAAACCCAAAGAGTCCTTGCAAGATATCCCATTAGTTGGCGAAAGAGTTTATGCCGCCTTGGTCCATGCTTCTTCGAATATAGAGGGCGTGTTTATCACGTATGCAGACGAACTTAAGGTATTTGCTTCTAAAATGGCCTCGATCTTAGGCTCATTGGGCGGTGGTTTTGTCCAATTTATTATCTCAACCATCATTGCAGGTGCGTTCATGAGTAATGCCGAAAAATGTCAAACCGGTGTGACTCACTTAGTGGTTCGTTTAACGGATGGCAAAGGCGTAGAGCTTGTGCAGTTATCTAAATCGACTGTGCGCAGCGTTGTGCAAGGTGTGATTGGTGTTGCTGTGATTCAATCTATCATGTCGGCAATTGGTTTGGTCATCGCGGGTGTTCCAGCCGCGGCATTGTGGGCGCTAGCGGTGTTACTGGTCGCTATTATTCAGTTGCCGCCGATTCTTGCTTTGTTACCTGCCATTATTTACATGTTCAGTGTTGAATCGACACTGGCGGCGAGCTTATTCTTAGTGTGGTGTATTTTGGTAAGCGGCAGTGACGCTATCTTGAAGCCAGTACTATTAAGTCGAGGCTCTCACATTCCAATGTTGGTTATTTTACTCGGCGCACTGGGCGGAATGGCGATGTCAGGAATCGTCGGTCTGTTTGTTGGTGCTGTGATACTGAGTTTAAGCTATGAGCTGATGATGGCGTGGCTTGGGCTTGAAGAGAAAAACCAACAAGAAACTGAGAAAAAACCAGCAGAGGCAGAGGAAAAATAGATGAAGCCAGTCTCTAAAGACGACAACTTCTACTTCTTATTCTATGCACTGTTGGTGTTGTTTTTTGGTTGCGCGGTGATGCAGCAGTTTTATCCGCAAGGCCAGAAAACAATACTATTTCTCATCATCATTACTCTGGCGAGTTCAATTGTTGGTATCCATAAAGAGCGAGCTTTGTATCGCTCTTGGTATGGGCTGTTATTGATTACGGCATTAGTGTCTGGTGTGTTTTCGTTTTTGGAAGGCTATAACCTGTCGATAGTGACGCTATCAGCGTTGGCTGTGTTCTTGTTTTCACACATTTACTCGGCGTTGAAACAGGTGATGAAAGCCAAAACGGTAACACCCAATCACATTATCGGCTCGATCTGTATTTACTTGTTGTTGGGATTCGCTTGGTCGACCATCTACTTGTTGATTTTAGAAATATTCCCCAACGCCTTTAATGGGTTAGAAGAGCAAATCTGGCTAACCAATTTGTTTAATGCGATGTACTTTAGCTTTATCACGTTGACTACGGTTGGTTATGGTGACATATCACCGGCATTACCTATTGCTCAGTTCTTCGTGTTTATGGAATCCATTATCGGCAGTTTTTACTTGGCCATAATGGTGGCAAGTTTGGTGAGTATTCGGCTTACACAGTCTCAATCCCAATAGAGCGGATACAAATAATAGATCATATACAAACAAGCCCGGCAATTGCCGGGCTTGTTCTGTTTTACGCTTTTTAAAGTCAAACCTAGCTTTGAGATTGAACTCCCTATGGGCTACGAATCTTATGCCTTAGTGTGAGCTACAAACCTTAAGCTTCAGTGCCTTGTATCTTCTCTAATTCATCGATGGTCGTTTGTGACACAAGCTGACCATCCATGTAATAACTAACGTTTTGACCCTCTTTGATACCTGTCAGAGTTGCCGTTTCGCCAGAGGTATAGACGATGTCCATTTGAACCGTGTTTTCGTCAATCTTAATCATCTCACCCGTTTCAATCGTGCGATTATTTGAAATTGGGCCTACAGGGGCTTCTTTCAGGCTTGGGTCTAGGTCGTCGTTCACTTCGAAGTGTGTATCTGTTTTTGTATCAAATACGTGTGGCGAGCCACTGATTGGGTTTTTACCTGTCCAAAATTCAAGTGAGTTGAATACGACATAGTCGGCTGCGGTTGTAATACCGTACACAGGCGCTAATAAGAAGTTTACACCTGCACGAGCATAGCGGTTATCGACAACTTCAACGTTAAATTTCATCACTTTCCCTGTTACGGCGTTGCTGCCGATACAACCAGTTAGCGCAGAAGCCAAAACCGTTAGTCCTACAATTTTAAGTGCAATCTTTTTCATTTTAGTACCTGTATAAGTTAGAAGTCTGTTTTGTTGGAACAGGTGTAGTATGGTTTTTATTCGATTCAGAGTTTTACCATTTAACGCCACTGACGATAGAAAATTGGTTATGTACTTTAAGCATCACAAGCTAGATCTAGAAAACCAGACATAGAAAAGCTGGCTACAAAAATCGGAGCATAAAAAAAGCGCGACCTAATAGGGCGCGCTTTTGAGTATTTGGATAAGTCGTAATGAAAACAACGACTCCAATACAGAATTACTTCATCACATATGAATAGGCCGATACGACAAGCCAGCGGAAAAATCGAAATAAAAGGGTAGTGGCTTTAACGGTAAACTTGGCGATTGATACCGTTGCTTCTGCACCAACGCTAACGCACTTATGCAGATCGGATTCTTTGTATTCTGAATAGGTCATATGGTTTCTCATTTCTCGCTGTTGTCTTTCATATGTAAGTAATGACTCCTGTCTGGCGATATACCCTGTGCGACTAATGTACGAATATTCATCGATAGAAACTTACCATTTAATGCCAAGTAGTGTAAAAACTAGCCAAAAGATAACGTGTTGAGAGAAATTAAGTACGTACCTAGATGTAACCTATCAAGTTACCGAAAAAACGAGGTTATATAGTGGTATGATCGCGGGCTCAGCACCATAAGTGATAAAGAATAGGAAACAGAATGACTCACCTTACCGATCAGCAAGAAGCTGCAATGGCGACGTTTAAGGAAAACTTACACCTTCCAAATGGTGGTTTTCATAAGCTGATTATCGATCTAAGTAAGGAATATCAGCTGCCATTTCAAAAGGTGCGCGCCGTTTTAAAGAAAGCTCAAAAAGACGTGGAGCGACAGATACGAGAAGACTTTACCAGTGTTGATGACACGGTACTGAGCCAAGCCAATTGGGTAAATATCATTAAGTCGAAACTTGTTGAGCTAGCGGAAGAAAACCAAACAGTCATGGATAAGCTTCGACAAAACCTGAAGTATCAAAAAGTGTTGTCGGCAACCAATGGTTCAATCACAAGTGAAGATGAACGTGATGAGTTGATTGAAGAATTGATTCAAGCTTATGAAAAAGAGGTATTCAAACCTTTACTGGCTATGCTGCATACAACAAAGCTGTATTGGAAATTAATGCTGGTGGATGAGACATGTAAGATGAATGAGGAGAATCGTGAGAAATTCAGTGATTACCCTCAACACATGCAAGCTGCAGAACACTTATATACTCTTGATCAGAAGTTAAGGTCGATACCGTTAACGCAATGATAATGACTCATTGGTGATTCAGAGTTTGATATAAGTTGGTTTCAATAGAAGTACGATAACCTAGCTAGCGTTAGCCGCGTGTGAAATGCAAAAAGGGCTAGGTTTCTGTTCTGTTTTACTTCTACTCTATTTTGTTCTGCTAGAGCGAATTGAGGGTGACATCTTTTACATCTTTGGGACTAAACGGTGTTTCTTTTTGTAGCCTATGGGAAATGCTATAGGAGTGTGAAATGTCCTAGGGTGTTTCCGTTGCCTGAAACAATAGTTCCGATGCTTTCTCGTTCATTAAATTCAAAATCGATGAGATAACTGTGATGTTGTAGCTTGGGCAATATGTGGCGGTGGAGTATATCGCTATTGAGCTGTCGAATCTCTGTGACCCATGAAATTTCTTCTTTGTGTAAGTCTATTTTAATCTTGAGCATTTATTACCTTTTAGTTTATTGACTGATTTGTCGCGTGATAGTTGGTACCAATGGGTTTGTCGTGTTGTTCTGCGTGACATAACTGTGCCTTGTGTTTATTACATTTATATTTAAGTGATCGATCTATTTTGACTTCGCTAGCAAAAGAGCGAATGACGATAGATCGGTAGTGAGGATCGAATTTAAAAGCTATTGAATGACTATCTAGGTGAAAGCTGACGCAGAGATGGTGTAACGAGGAAATCGAGAACTGTCTTTGAGGAACTTGGACTTACTTTAGCATTAACAGCTCTATAGATTAGAGCCAAGTGGCGCACTATACGCCTAGTTTTTTGAATTGCAACTCTATTTTTAATTAAATATTAAAAATATTTTTGATTGATTTGCCGTCGCTTGTTGAGAGTTAAATGAGCGAAGGACCGATAATTCACCATGATACCTGACCGATGTTTGGCTTTGCACCGCTTTGTGTTCTTTGTCATTAGTGGTTTTATTTGTTCAGCTAATTTAGTGATGATTAAGTCTCTGTTATATATAATCTTTACATTGTAAATTTCAATTCGTGACTCTGAGATTTAGCGTTGTAATTACAGGGTTTTCGAGCACTTTTCCCCATCAGTTTATTCTTCAGATTGATGATCATTTTCCTCTTCGCGTCTTTTTGTTATTTCTGATCCCTAGTATCTCTCCTGACTACGCAAAATATGAATACTCACTTTTACGTTTCTGAATAATAAAGTTGTTGTGCCGCCAGTTTAACACAAATATAATTGATAATAGTTCTCAATTGCGTTACGGGTTTGTTATCAAAGCAATGACAGACTTTAAATTATCGTTATTTAGCCGTTGTGTACGCACCATACTCGCCTATGAGTAATGTGACTTTCATTGTCATGAGTGGTGGTTAGTATCAATGGCAAAGGAAGAAACATGAAGAAAACAATCAATTCAGTTCGCCAGTTGTTAAGCGGGCTTGCCATCGTTCTTGCATCATCATTACTGATGACCGCTCAAGCGAAAACCGTGACCATTGAACACGTAAAGGGCACGGCGCAGTTTACTGAAGTACCACAGCGCGTTGTGGTACTTGGCTTTGGTAGCTTGGATGTGCTTGATCAAATTGGTGTACAGCCAGTTGGTGCGCCTCATAGCTTGCTGCCCGATTACCTAGCTTCGTACAAAGAAACGACAGCAAATACAGGATCATTGAGTGAACCTGATTTTGAAGCTATCTACATGTTGAAGCCTGACATCATTATCGCGGAAAACCGCATGCTTAAGGTTTACGACAAGCTGGCACAAATCGCTCCAACGGTCATGTTCTCTATTGAAGGTGATAAATACTGGGCTGATGCTCAGCAAAACTGGCGCGCGCTAGGTGACATCTTTGGTAAGCAAGCTGAAGTAGAAGCGATCATCAAAGAGACTCAAGCGTCTATCACTGCGGTAAACGACAAAGTCGCGTCTGACGAAACTTCAGCAATGATGCTGATGAACAACGGCAACAACATTGCGATGTTCAATAAGGGCAGTCGCTTCTCGATCATTTTTGATGATTTTGGTTTCGAGGAGTCAAAGAGTGCGACAGTGGCTCCAATTAAAGGGACTCACGGCAACCTAATCTCGTTCGAATACATTGCTGACGCAAAACCTGAAGTGCTTTACGTTCTTGACCGCGAAAAAGCGATTGGCAAATCAGAAGGTCGCGCACAACAGCTGTTTGATAACCCATTAGTTGCGGCGACACCTGCAGCGCAGCAAGGCAACATCGTTTACCTTGATTCAAGTGCTTGGTATTTGGCGGGTGGTGGCGTGACAGCGATTCACAGAATGCTTGGCGACATTGAACGAACGATTCAATAGTCATCAATCATCAGATTTTTGGGCTTATAAGAGCGTTCTTATAAGCCCTTTTTCACTTTTCATACGGACTCAAAGAGCCCTACCTTTAGTATTATTTCTATGTTGAAACCCATTGCCGCTGCTGTATTTCTTGTTGTGTTATGCGTTATGTCATTGATGATTGGAGTCGCTGAGATCAGTTTTAGCGACTTCTTCAATGGCAACCAACACGCCAACTCTATTTATGTTGTCAGTCGAATCCCTCGACTGTTCGCGATTGTGCTTGCCGGTGCGGGCTTGAGTGTCGCTGGCTTGATCATGCAACAGATCGTGCAGAACAAGTTTGCCGCGCCTTCGACTATGGGCACCATTGACTGCGCCATGCTTGGGTACATAGTCGGTATTCTAGTGCTAGGCAATACAGCGCAATGGAGCTACTTAGGCTTTATCTTCGCGTTTGCAGTGTTTGGCACCATGCTATTGGTCCGCTTTCTACAACACCTTAAGTTTAAGAACGCGGTATTGGTGCCTTTGATTGGCATCATGTATGGCAACGTTGTTTCGTCTCTAACAACCTTTATTGCTTATAAGTACGACTTAGTACAAACCATGTCGGCATGGACAATGGCGAACTTTGCGAGTGTGTTGCAAGGCAGCTATGAAATTCTTTACCTCGCAGTGCCTGCTTGTGTGTTGGCTTACTACTTCGCGAGTCAGTTCAGTGCGGCGAGTATTGGCGAGAGCTTTGCGAAAAACATCGGCTTGAATTACCAGAAGATCGTCTTCATTGGTGTTGCATTGGTCGCTATCTGTGCCTCTTCTGTAGTGATGATCGTCGGTGTTATCCCATTCCTTGGCCTTATCGTGCCGAATATCGTGTCGCTGATGATGGGCGATAACATGAAGAAGATTCTGCCTTGGACAGCCTATTGGGGCGTGATCTTGGTATTGGCTTGTGACTTGTTAGCTCGAATCGTCATCTTCCCTTATGAGATTCCAATCTCGATGGTAATCAGCATCTTTGGTGGCTTGATTTTTATCTACCTAATCATGAGAGACAAGTCGAATGCGTGATTCAGTAAAAATTGCGATTCTGGCCATCGCGTCTTTGTGTATGGCGGCAGTATTTGTGGGGCAGGGACTTACGTGGGATAACTATGAGTTCTTCTTGTCTCTGCGACTACCTAAACTACTGTCAATTGTGTTGGCGGCGGTGGCGATTTCTGCATCGTCATTGGTGTTCCAAACCATTACTAATAATCGAATTCTAACCCCATCCATCTTGGGCTTTGATAGCTTGTATATGCTGGTTCAAACGGTACTTCTGTTTGTGTTTGGCAGTACCAGTTTCTGGGTGATTGATTCAATCGCAAACTTTTCGATGTCTGTAACTGTGATGATCTTGTTCTCGTTTGCTCTGTTCCATTTCTACTTTAAGAGCAAGCGAAATAACGTATTCACACTGCTTTTAATAGGCATCGTGTGTGGCAGCGTATTCTCGAGCTTAGCGAACTTCCTTGCGATGTTGATTGATCCCAATGAATTTGCGGTGCTGCAGAATGTGATGTTCGCAAGCTTCAATAACGTGAAAGGTGAACTGGTTTACCTCAGCCTTATTCCATTAGGTTTGAGCTTGCTTGGCCTGTGGTTGTTAGCGCCTAAGCTTGATGTACTTTGGCTTGGTGTTGATAACGCTACAAGCTTGGGTGTGAACACCAAACGACTGACTCAGATTACTTTGGTGATTGTGTCGGTAATGGTGGCAGTATCTACGGCTTTGGTTGGCCCAGTGCTGTTCTTTGGTTTAATCACCGTGAGTTTAGCTCGCCAGATATTCCGATCTTATCAGCATCGTGTGCTTATCATCGCAAGTAGTTTGTTAGCGGTAGTGCTCTTGGTTTCAGGCCAATGGTTTATCGAAAAAGTAATGGCGTTTGAAACCACAGTGAGTGTGATCATTAACTTAGTCGGTGGTTTGTATTTTATGTTCTTGTTGTTACGCACCAGAATTCAGTAAAGGTAGTAAGTAGTGATTAAATTAACAGGTTTAACTAAGAAGTATGGCAAGTCACTCGTGGTTGATGATGCCAGTGCTATGTTCCCTAAAGGAGAAGTGACTTCTATCATTGGCCCAAATGGTGCGGGTAAAAGTACGCTACTTTCAATGGCGAGCCGCTTAACCGAAAGTGATGCGGGCGAGGTCGTTATCGGCGATAAATTACTGGCTGAATGGGATACCAAAGAGCTAGCCAAGCACCTTGCCGTGTTAAGACAATCAAACAACATCAATATGCGATTTACGATTCGTGAGTTGGTCTGTTTTGGTCGTTTTCCGCATTCACAGGGTCGCTTGAAAGACGAAGATCATAAGATCGTCGATACAGCGCTAGAGCACCTTGGCATTACCGACATTCAAAACAAATACCTTGATGAATTGAGTGGCGGTCAGCGTCAAATGGCGTTTATCGCGATGGTTGTGGCGCAAGATACAGATTACGTGTTCTTAGATGAGCCTCTGAATAACCTAGATATTAAACACTCGGTTGAAATCATGCAGACGCTGCGTCGCTTAGCGCATGAGTTTAATAAAGCGGTGGTGATCGTGATTCACGACATCAACTTTGCTTCTTGTTACTCAGATAACATTGTGGCGATGAAGAAGGGCCAAGTGGTTAAGTCGGGTAAGGTTTCGGAAGTGGTTGAAAAATCAGTGATGGAGTCGATCTACGAGATCCCATTTGAGATTCGTGAGTTCGATGGTGTTCGAATCTGTATGTATTATTCTGGTCGTTAGGTTACTGGGTCTCTAGCCTGCTTAACCCCCTAGTTGCCGAAATGAAAAGAGCTCCCATATGAGGAGCTCTTTTCGTATGGTTCATATGTCCAAGACAGCATATTCCCTCTTGTGTTATACGCTAATCTCTGCCGTATTTTTGACATCAGACGAGGATCAAACCGTTAGTTTGATGTCACTCGAAGATCGACTCTTCATTTTTAACAATCATTTGTCATTTTCATGTTGAGAGGTACGAAAACCCATCTACACTATGTTTATAACTGTTTGATTTTTATACGAGGTGTCAATGAGTCGTAAACCTATAGTGTTAGTCGTGGATGACACCCCAAGTAACTTAGATGTGTTAACGGCAATCCTCAAAAATACCTATCAAGTTAAGGTCGCGATTAACGGTACTATCGGTATCAAAATAGCGAAGATGGTGCCGCAGCCAGATCTTATTCTCCTTGATATTATGATGCCTGACATCGATGGCTACGAAGTGTGCCGTCAATTAAAAGCTCAGCCAAATACTGCGCATATCCCCATTATATTCGTTACCGCGAAGATTGGCCCTGAAGCCGAAGTAAAAGGCTTGTCCTTAGGTGCTGTTGATTATTTAACGAAGCCAATTACACCTGAAATTGCACTACAACGTGTAAAAACCCATATTGCTCTTTATGACCAGCAACGCGCGTTGTTTAGTCAGGTGAAAGAGAAAACCCAAGAGATCAATCTCGGCAAACTGGAAACGCTCAACATATTGGGTAGAGCGGCTGAATTTAAAGATAACGAGACGGGCATGCACGTTATGCGCATGAGCCATTATTGCGAGATATTAGCCAAAGCCTTGGGCATGACAGACGAAGATGCCGAGACTTTGCGTGATGCAGCGCCAATGCATGATATTGGCAAGATTGGCATTCCTGACAGTGTGTTACTGAAACCAGGGAAATTGGATGCCGATGAATGGATTACCATGCAGAAACACGTCGAGTTCGGTGTTGAAATCCTTGGTAGGCAGGGCGATTCCAAACTGATGCGTATAGCCATTCAAGTCGCGCAGTATCACCATGAAAAGTGGGATGGCAGTGGCTACCCAAACCAGATAGCCGGCGAAGATATTCCATTGGTCGGACAAATTGCGGCCGTTGCTGACGTATTTGATGCCCTGACAGCAGAGCGTCCTTATAAGAAGGCTTGGAGTGTCGATGAGGCGCTGAGCTTGTTTGAAGAACAGAAAGGCAAGCATTTTGATCCGACTATCGTCGATATATTTTTTCTAAAGTTACCTGAGATTCTAGCAATTAAAGAGAAATTTAGAGATGAGTGATCGTTGGGTTGTACTGATTAGTCGTTACGTTAAATCCCTATTTTTGCTCATTGCCTTGGCGAGTTTTGTGACAAGCGTGAATGCAGAAACGGCACCCGATCAAGAAGAAAACCGATGGCAAGATACTAAACTTGAAGTGACATTCATTGCGCTGTCCAGCCATTATCCTTACTCATTTATCGGTGACGATGGAAAAGTTGATGGCATCATTCGTGACTGGGCTAATGATCTTGAAGAGCGATTTAAAGTCAAAGTTAATTTCATTAGCGTGGACTCTCACTCTGAAGCAAAGCAAGCTCTGTTAGACGGAAAGGGAAACGTATTTCCTTTTCAACAGTTTGATCCAAGTGCCGGAGGACGCTTCCTTCAAACCGACCCCTATATTTCATATCAAATTGCCGTCATTCTTCCTACCGAAGATCATCTCAATAATAAAATAGAGCAAGAGGCCAAAAGGCGAATTGCCATGGTACGAGAAAGTATCGACCTGGAGCGTTCTGGTGTGCAGCTTAGCTCTATTGAGGCGGTTGAGTTTGATACTTCCATTGATGCTATTCGAGCTTTGGAGGATGGTTCTGTTGATGGCCTGCTGGCTGAACCTGTGACCACAATGGATCTTGCTCATAAAAGTGGTGTAGAAAATCTAGCGGTTAATTACGTACTCGATCGTTGGAAAAATATAAAGGCGGCTATGGTTGTTCGTTCTAGCGACATTGAATTGCTTAGCTTATTGAATCAACAAATTGAGACGTTTGATATAAGTAAAAAGAACCGAATTCTATCTAAATGGTTAGATGGTTCGCCTTACCGCTCTCCAGTGAAAGGTGTATTTGGCTTCGGGAATCCACCTTACATGTACCCAGATAGCACGTCAGTAGGGCTAGAGCATGACCTGATGCAAAGAGCTTTGAATGATATGGGCTTTCGGCTTGGTGACGTTGTCACTCTTCCTCGAAGTGCTGCTAGGCAAGCTATCGATAACAACAACTCAATATCATTTGTTTCAGGCGTTCAACTTGACGACCCTTCGTTGCACTTCGTCAGTGATAAGGTTATGGATGTTGATTTTGTCCCTGTCTCATTAAAGAGGCGTAACTTGGATTTAAAGTCAGCAAAGAATCTGTCATTGGGTGCTTTGCTATTTGATGAAACATCACCAATTAAAAACTCGGTAGAAGTACTGAATAGCCAATTGAGTATTGAACGTACAGAAGATCTCGATAGCTTGGAATCAGCGTTCTCCCAATTGAGAGCTCAAAATGTAGACTTATTGATGGTAGAAAGACGCGTGTTAACTTGGTTTGTGACTAACACGCGGTTTATTGAAATGCGTGAAATTGAGCTGCATGAAGAATATAAAGTGAGCTACCCCATCTATGTTGATTTTAGAGGCTCTGAATTAAGAGATCGCTTTAATGCTGCATTGAGAAATCTCAAGAATGAAGATAGCGATTTCGAACAAATTCTTAGAACACAAGTTAAGAACGATTTGACTCCGGTTCTGAAGAAAGCCGATATTATCGCTCAGGTATCCGCTTATTTTATCGTAAATGACCGTTTTGAAGAGTTGCCTAAGATTTTTGATATATTTGATGCAGATAATACTTTCACTGTGATCACGGCGCTCGCAGACAATAATAAACGACCGCTTGAATCTTGGTTTTTAGGCGATGTATCAACGCCATCATTGGAGAGAAAAAACACGTCTAAGCTGTCATCGGTGACGAAAGGCGCTGGATATAAAACACAAACGGGTAGCAGCAATGCCGGGTTTATGACGTTCTATTTTGATGTGGATTCAGTGGAAGGAAACTATGTTTATTTTCCTGCGATTGAACAATTTAATACCTTTGGAGAAGGAGCACAGCGCTATATCTCAGATATTTACCAATCAAACAACTTGACTGGCGAACTTCTGAACCTCAACCAAAATGAACGTCAATGGGTAAAGTCTAATCCAGTTTTGAAAATCGGTATTGATCCTAACTCTTTGCCTTATGAGGCCGTGTCGGGCTCCGGGGAATACATCGGGATGATCGATGATTACCTTAAGCTGATTGAACAGAAAACAGGCTTACGCATGAAGCATGTCGATGTCGGCAGTTGGCAAGAGACTCGACGACTCGTGGATCACAGACAAGTGCACCTTGTCTCCGCTGCGGTGGAAAATCGTTCACTTGGCGAAAACGTGAAAGCGGGCAAACAGTTATTTTCTAGTCGTTTGGCCATTGCCTCTAGGCGAGATGTGAATAGCCTTGTCTTAGAAGAAGCTGCTGGTTGGAAAATCGGTATTTTAGAGGGAGGCGCCAACACAGAAGCCATCGTAGACAGTTACCCAGATATAAACTGGTCTCTTGTAGCAGCAACTAATGATGGCTTAGAACGGGTCGATTCTGGTGACCTTGACGCTATAATTGATACCGTTGACATCCTCAATTACTTGATCGATTCATTTGGCTATCGAGGGATTGGTATTATTGGTCGATTGGATTTCTTTTTGTCGCCAACGTTCCATGTCATCAAGTCAGAACCCTTACTCTTGTCTATTGTGAACAAAGCAATTGGCAGTATTTCCGCTGAAGATCACCAAAAAATATCCGCTAAATGGGCTGCGCCAAAATCGATCGAGAAAGTTGATTATGAGTTGGTTTATACCATTTCACTTTTTTCGTTGGTGATCGTCTTAATCATCGTATTTTGGAATAGAAAACTCACAAAGCAAATAGCGATTGCCAATGACGCGACAGAAGCGCTTCGCAAAGCACAACATCAGCTTTATAACATTTTGAACACTTCACCAATAGCAGCGAGTGTGGTTGTCGAGGAACAGGTTCGTTATGCGAATGATACTGCGAAGCGTCTGTTTGGAGTAGAACGGACAGAGTTGAACTCTATAAATGTTGAAACTATTTATAACTCTTTGTCTGATCGTGATTCGCTATACAAAGAGCTCAACCTCAAAGGTAAAGTAGTAAACCGAGAATTAGTGCTTAGGAAGTTTGGTGGAAGTAGTTTTGTGGCTCTTGTTAGTTACTACTTGCTTGAGCTTGATGGGGAAGTAGCAACACTATTTTGGGCATTCGATATTTCAGAAATGAAACGCCTAAACGAACAACTTGAAGAAGAGAAACAGAGAGCCGATCTAGCTAGCCAAGCTAAATCGGAATTCTTAGCCAATATGAGTCACGAAATTAGAACGCCAATGAACGCAATAATTGGTTTGTCTTATCTGGCCATTGGCGAAATATCTAATCCTGTTGCTCGAAACTATATTGAGAAAGTGCACCGTTCGGGGCATTCACTGTTAAGCATCATTAACGACATCCTCGACTTCTCTAAGATAGAGGCGGGACAGCTTGTCATTGATAGCATCCCATTTGATCCCGTGACGACATTCCAAGATGTCATTGAGTTGATGGAATCGAAAGCGGATGAGAAGCAACTTAAGTTGTCTATGTCGATAGATCCAGAGCTAGATACTCCGTTGATTGGCGACCCGTTAAGACTATTCCAAGTCATTCTTAACTTGATTGGTAATGCCATCAAATTTACATCGCATGGGAACGTGACTTTGAATGTTACTCATCTCGAATCCAATGATCGCAGCGTGAGTATGAAGGTGGTTGTTTCCGATACAGGGATTGGCATTTCAGAAGAAAATAGGCACAAGCTCTTTCAAGCATTCAGTCAGGCAGATAGTACTACCACGAGAAAGTTTGGAGGTACTGGCTTAGGGCTAAATATCAGTCAAAAGCTCGTGCAAGCCATGGGCAGTAAAATTTCAGTCGAAAGTGTTTTGGGTAAGGGCAGTGAGTTCTTTTTCGTTCTCACTTTGCCTAGGTCAGATTCAGAAGAACTGGCGCACTTTAAATCACAAGAGCTCAAGTTGGATTATCACATCGAGTTCAAAGGGCAAAAGGTATTACTGGTTGAAGACAATGAATTAAACCAAGACCTAGCATTGGCATTTTTAAAGCGATCGAAGTTGAACGCTGACTTGGCCGAGAACGGGAAAGAGGCGGTAGTGCTAGCCGAAAATAATGACTATGAAATGATTCTTATGGATCTTCAAATGCCCGTAATGGATGGCTTTGAAGCGACGCGTCAGATCCGTGAGTTTGATACGCAGGTTCCTATTATCGCGATGTCCGCCAATGTGTTTGCTGATGCGAAGCAAAGAGCAAGAGACGCAGGTGTAACGGACTTCTTAGACAAGCCGATTATCATCGATAAAGCGACTTCTTTGATCATCAAATACATCGTGCCGGAGGTGATGGTAGAAGGGAAAGTAGCGTCGTTAGATAGGCAGGCAGAACAACTCGAAGGTCTAACAAGTCAACCTAACAGCATTGATGTGATCAGTGTGTTTTCTCAGCAACGATTTGAACAGCTCACTCATCATGATGCGGAACTACAAAATAAACTGGTTGGGAAGTTCCATAGCAGTGCGCCAAGTATGATGGTTGATGCGTTTGATAATTTGGCACAAGACGATTGGATTACGCTTGAAAGAAACCTGCATACATTGAAAAGTATGGCAGCGTCGATTGGCGGCCTCCGGTTTGCTGATTTGATGGGAGAGTTAGAAGATAAAGCTCACAATCGTTTGTGTGATGAGCAAGCCCTCAGAGAAGGTGAGGCGAGGTTAGTTGAGCTTATTACAGCAACGGAAAGCCTGATTGTGAAGCCACAAGTAGAATACATGAGTGAAGCGAGTGCGATGGGAACCGTGGTCAAAGAAGATCAAAGGGTTAAGCTGCTCTCGCTGCTGGAAGCTTACGATAACGATGCAACGCAATACGTGGCCGAGTTACTTGCAGAGTATCCAAGTTCTGCTGCGCTTAACGATGTACAACGTGCGTTAGATAATTATGACTTCGAGCGAGCGTGTGAGGTTCTCCACACCTTGGAATAAGCCGCTTTGCTTCGTCGGTATATTACAGTTGCTGTCTTATCGCGATTACTGTCTGAATAACAAGCACTTCAGTATTAAAGCCTTTAACCTTTTGGGTTAAAGGCTTTAAATTGAATCAACTAATCAACGCTTCTAACCACTCACGTTTTGTTTGATAAGATCGATAACTGTATCGTATCGGTGCGGCAGTTTTCTGTTTCGTTTTTGAACCAGATACAGTATTTCCTCAACCTCTACTTTGGGTGGCACAACGTGCAACTTGTCTCTTTCTGGGAAGTGCTCAACGGCGCCAGCCGGTAAGACGGTAAAGCCTAACCCTTTCGATACTGGCAGCAAGATCTGGTGAAGCTGATTGATGTAGCCAGATCTTGGTATTTCATTAACGTTGATGTTCGCGAGATCCTTGTCTCCACACAGATCGAAATACAAAGACAGGTAGTGAGCAGAATCTGGGTGCGCAATCAGGCCAATGTCATGAAGTACTTGCGGCGTTATCTCTAAATCAACAAAGCTGTGATGGACAATAAGACACAGTGCTTCTTTACCAATGACTTGGCTCTGATAGTAACTGTCGTTTGGGGAGTGCCTAACAATGCCGATATCGGTGGTGCCTTGGATCAGGTCGTTCAATATCTTTTTGTTTGGAGCGGCTTCTAAGTTAATGCTCAGATCTTGGTGTTGCTGCTGAAGTTCAAGAAGCTTGGGATACAGACGTAAAGAGAGTGAACCAGAGCAAGACAGGTGACATTGCCCAGCATAAGGATTATCAAAACTCAGAGATTCGAATAAATCTTCTTGGTCTTTTTCTAGCTTGAGCGCATAGCGATACATAATCCGACCCTGTTCGGTCAGCTCGAAGCTTTTATTTTCTCTCGATAACAGGTCACAATTGCAAGCTTGTTCAAGCTTCTTGATGTGCTGGCTGACCCCTGGTTGTGTCATGTACAACTTTTCTGCGGTTTGGGTGAAATGTCCAACTTCAACCAGAGTCTTAAATGTATTGAGCCAAAGTGGATTGATCATACTCACCTTCAAATGCTAAAGCTTATAAATAACAGAAAATTATTATTATCTTAAGTAATGATAATTTCAACTCTAGCGTCTTAAGTAACGTTAATCAAAGTCATATGGTGGTAACTATTGATATTGCTCTATTGGCCGCTTTGTAGAGTTGCTATGAGTAACAAAGTGTTGCGACTTTGTTGATTATTTGGTCTATTGACCAACTGTGCTCATATTTAGGAACGAAGATGAATAGAAATGTTTGGCTGCTCTCACTGTGTCAGGCCTTGTTGATGACGGGTAACATATTACTGATCTCGGTGATTGGCTTGATCGGTAAGCAGATTGCGCCCAGTGTGAGCATGATTACCTTGCCGGTTGCGCTGCAGTTTTTGGGTTTAATGGCAGCCACTATTCCTGCGTCTTTAATTTCAGGCAAGTTAGGGAGAAAGCGAGGATTTAGCATTGGTAATGTGGTTGGCATTACAGGAGCTAGTCTTGCCACCTACGCACTGTCTCAGCAAAATTTCTATCTGTTTTGTTTCGCCACGTTCTTACTTGGAATAGGCATAGGTTTTGGCACGCTTTATCGTTTTGCTGCTATCGAAGTGTGTGACGAAAATGCACGCCACCGTGCGATTTCAATATCAATGGCTGGTGGCGTGTTGGCGGCGGTACTCGGGCCTAACTTAGCGATCATGTCTCAACAATGGTCAGCAGATGGCTTGTACATTGGTGCTTTTGCTTCTTTGATTGGGTTGAATATTCTTGCGTTACTCATCTTACAAACCATTCAGTTTCCTAAAGTCTCTTTTAATAGTCAGGCTCCCAAAGCCGATCCTTTAGGTGTGATCGTTAAAGCACCGAACTTTATTGGTGCGGTCTTTGCGGCCATGGTTGCTTACGCCGTAATGAACATTTTGATGACTGCAACACCATTGGCAATGATTGGCTGTGGTTTTGACTTTACGAAAGCTGCTGGCGTGATTGAGTGGCACGTGTTGGGCATGTTTGTACCTGCATTTTTTACCGGATCACTTATCGAGAGGTTTGGCTCAAGAATGATGATCTTGGCAGGCGGGATTCTGTTCGTCGTCTGTATCGCGATTAACATTCATGGCGAATCTATTTGGCACTTCAGAGCGGCTCTAGTTGTGCTTGGTGTGGGTTGGAACTTCATGTTTATCGCGGCAACAGGTTTGTTTAGTCAGTCCTACCAATCGCAGAATAAAGCTAAGGCACAAGCGTTTAATGAATTTATTGTCTTTGGCTGTGTGACTATTACAGCGATGCTCTCTGGTTGGCTAGAATCGACAGCAGGGTGGCAGAACCTCAATATCTACGTATTGCCATTCGTGTTAGCTGTTATCTTGCTGTTCGCATTTAGTGCTCGTAAATCGCGTATTCAAAAGCAGCCTGTGTAATGGCTCATCGAATGGTGGTTCAGTAAATTCGTTACTGTGATTAGAACCCTAGTATCTCGAACTACGACCAATAAAAAGCCCTACCAAATCGGTAGGGCTTTTGCTTACGGCTTAAATAATAACGTTTCCTTAAAACTGCTGTCTTGGCTCATGCTCGAAGACAACAGTGCTTAAGCTTGCTTGTAAGTACGCGTGATAGAGCCGCGTACTTATTTTGATGGTCTATCGTTTAAGACCTAAGACCTAAGACCTAAGACCCAAGATGAGCTACAGGTCGACCAAAATTGTCTTAGTTGTAATCCCACCTTGGTCATCGATTATCTTCAGTGTCACCTCGTGCTGTCCGTATGAAGGGAAGATTGAAGTGAATGTGCGACCTCGTTTCACCTTTCCGTTTGGAAGTGTCCACTCGGTATCAACAACACGACCATCGCTGTCTGAACTTGTAGACCACATGGTTACCCAGCGACCCAAGTGAATGTACTTTGCACTCGCTTCTGGAAGGGCGTTTGGAGATTCAACACTCACTACGGAGCTAAATGAATCGGTAGCGCCTTTGTCGTCAACAACAGTCAAGTTCACCGTGTATTCACCGGCTTGTTCGTAAGACCAAGTTGGTGCCACTTCGTTACTTGTTGTGCCGTTGCCAAAGTCCCATAAGTAACTGGTGATCTCACCGTCTTGATCAGAACTGAAGTTACGTGCAGAAACGTTCAGGCCAGTGACATTGAGCTCGAAGTTCGCAGTAGGGGCGACGTTGTGTTGGCTTACTTTCGATAAGCGAACCACGCCGTATTCGTTGTTGTCACTCTGATTCACAATATCAACGGCTAAGCCAAACTCCGTTAGAATACGCCCTGAATCAGGCGCTTGTGGAGAGGTGTAATCTTGGTCGTCAGAGAAGCTAGCATTGCCAACCAAACTGGTATCTTCAAGTACATCATCGTCGCTGTTCACAAGACGCATTGGGGTATGATCTTTGAGTGAAAACGCAGCATCACGAACTTGATAACGAGTTTGAGCGACTTCACCGGATTTTTCCCAAGTCATGGCATTCTGGTCTGCATCGACCACGCCTAACCAACCTTCACCTGGGTGTTTGCCTACCCAGTTATCAGTCAGCGACTCGTCTACGTACCAAATGATCAAACCTGGATCGAATGAGATGAGTTGGCCCATGCGTTTGATGTTGGCTAGGCCTTCATCAACGTCCATGTGGCTACGCCATTGCAGTAGGTAGTAGTGTTGCGCTTGGTGGAATCCATTACTTAGCTTGTAGCCATTTAGGGCGAAGGTGGAGTTGCTTTCTCCATCGTCTATTGAGGTTACTTCACCATCCACGACCACACTGAGGTTATCCAAATAGAAACCTTCCATAGCCAAGCCACCATCGGTGATGTACTCAAACGAAAGCTCTACTTCTTGGCCTACCCATTGTGATACGTCAAACTCAGCGTCAATCCACCCGCCAGATTCGCCGCCAATAGCAGGAACGAGGCCTGTATTGTATGGGTCATCCATTGAGGTGATGTTGCCAGCTATTGCTTGTCCGTTGATTAGTACGCGAGCGAAGTCGTAGTCTTTCTCTATTTCATACCACGCTTTGAACGAAAGCAATGCAGAATCACCCGCTGGAATCACCAACTTGCGAGTCATGCTGTTTTTCAGGTCATCGCCTTTTTGAGAGTGGAACGAATACTCACCAGCAAACGGTTTTAAACCTTCGATCTGTTTTTCTGGAAGATCCACTTTAATCATGTTCGGACGGCTGTTATCCGTGGTTTGGAACAGCGTATAAACCTGTGGGTTGTCTTCTAAATCAGCAATTGAGATCTGGTCATCGTTAACCCAGCGACCACCAATCGATTTTTGTAGGAAGTGCTTTGCCCAAGAGCTGAATGCCGTTGGTTGTGTGCCACCAATTTTGCCAGCCCAGCTGCCTGAAGACATGATTGACCAGTAAGATACTGGTTCACCCTTGCCTGTGTATTGCGTGTCGTACTCGTCTGGTAAGCCTAAATCATGGCCATACTCGTGAGCACAGACACCAGCTGCTGCATCAATCGGTTGAATGGTGTAATCAAATGCCGCGTATTGGCCACCAAAGCGGTCGGGAAGCGAGCTAGAGGTACCTTCAAGCACATGTGTGCGACCAAGGTTGAATCGGTGAGACCAGATAGCATCAGGGCCTAATACGCCACCACCGGCTTCTTCGCCAACAGATGCGTGGAATACCATTAGGTGATCAATCACACCATCCGGTTCACGGAAGTTTCCGTCACCGTCGTAATCGTAACGATCTTCGATGTCGTAATCGGATAGGTTGATATTCGGGTCTTGAGCCAATTGATTCAGTGCTTCACGAACCAGTTCTTGTGCGTTTAAGTCGTTGTCGGTCGTCGGGGAGTTACCACCATAGAATGACGCAGGCTTAGAGGCGCGATACCAACCTGCCGCTTGACCTGCAACGCTGTAACTATCACCTGATTCGCTTTGGTAATACTGACGCATCGAGATTAGGTTTTCGCCATTTGGCCCTGTGTAGCCAGAATTTGAAAACAACAACTCTTGATAATGTTCAGGGTTGTAGCTCTCGTAGAGCATTTGCGTGTGCTCTTCGGTCAGCTTGTTATTATCCCAGTTCAAATCAGGGAAATCGACCAACAGAGCGAGTACTTTATCGGTACGCTTGGTGCCGACTTCTAAAGCAAAGACACTCGCTTTTTTAACACCGGATCCTTTTTCGATGGCTTTGAGTATTTTCGCTCGTTGCTCAAGTGCTTTTTTACCGAATTGAGCGTCGCCTTTAAAACCGGAATTGATCTTATTTTTTAAGTAACGGTCAAGTGCGTCGTGTTTTGCCACATCGGTTGCATCTTGGTCGACTAAGCCTTGTCTAACTAGCATTTCAATAAGTTTGTCTTCATTAACAACGCCTAAATCAATAGGTGTTTTTGCATAACTACTGACGCTAAATAGAGTAAGCATTGCTGAAGCCAACAATGTTTTTCTCATCATTTTCATTATATTTCCTTTTTATATTTCCATGTCGATATCAGTATCAACTGCCTTATTCGAATCAGTTGTCCGAGTCTGGCCTAATACACTCTTGTGGTGTCTTATTTAACTGACGTGTGTTTGCTGTATGTTTCGTACTTTCCATCTTTTTTATACTTTCTATTTCTTTTGTATTGGTTGTCTCTTTTCTATTTTTTGAATCAAACTGAGTGCTCTTTACTTTTTTAGCGTTGAGATAGATACGCAAAGCTTCTTGATTGCCCTCATAGGTTAAGCCTGGACAGATAACGCCTCGTTCAATCAATGACTTCAGCAATAGTTCGTCGTTCTCAAAAGTGGAAGCCTGTGACAGTGAGGGAAAAATGAGAACCATTAAAGCCATTGTTTTTCTAGGTATTTTTGTAAGAGTCTCAGTTGTAACAGGCGCTGCTATAAGGAACATATTCATAAGAGCCATCAGTTTTGATTATGTAACAAAATATATTTATAAAATTGACCAATCAAATGGATAATTATTACAAGTAATTGTTCGTTCCGATTTCAACATTTAAAGTTAATATCAAATAAGGGGTGTTATTTATTTTATTATCAGCTATTTAGTGGGTTTTGTTGAATGAATAGTTGATAGTTTGGATTTTTAACAACATTAGTTGGGAAGTGGTTATTATCTTGAGAGCGCTTTATACAAGGTATGGAGTGATAATAATAATATATGTGTTTTATTATCTGTGTTTAAAAAATGAATTTAATAATTGAGTGTTTAGTAAATACTCATGCTGAAATTATTTTCACTCGAAATATCAATAATTGGGGTGTTGAGAATGATTTTCAGTGTTTCAAGGGCGTGAAATTTAACAATAGCGGAGGTGATAGGAGCACCAAGTCGTAAAAAAGAGCCCGTATTTGAGCTCTTTTCCTTTTATTCTCGTTGGCGCTTTACTTATGACTGAGAGACATCACGATAAAAATAACGTTCACAAGTACGTGGATTCATGCGCTTAATGACGTTTGATATTAAGGCGATAACCAGCACTGAGAATACTAACCTTCCCCAAAATATGGTGTAAAAATCAGCCCCAATTAACATGATCAAAAGTGTATCTTCAATCAAACTGTGGAGTAGATTGAGCAGCATGATTGCGGTGAATACATCCCTCGCCGAGATATGTCCCTTTTTAGCTTCATTGATCAATAAGCCGCCGCCAAACGAAAGACCAAGCGTGATTCCAATAATGGTTAGGTTAGTCGCGTCCTTGCTGATTCCGAGTAGTCTCAAGAATGGTCTTAACAATATTGCCATGAGCTTTTCAACGCCGAGAATCTTTAAAACCTTGAGTAGCAGTAATAGAGCTGAAATCACGATGAAGATAACGGCAAAGCTCTTTAGCTGCTCAATAGCCCATCCAAGATAGCTCGAGTCTCCAGATACTTCAGGCTGCCAAAGCACGGTTGCTGGGTAGTTGAGCAAATCCCCGTATTGATAACTGAGATTGAGTAACCATGCCAGCACCAAGCTACCACCGACTCTCACTGATAGCGTAGCCAGCCAACTCACACCCGCCTTTTTAGCTATTGCACCCTCAATCGGTAATGAATGCGCTAGTAGCATCATGCTGCCTAAAACCGAGGCTTGAGCAACCGTTAAGGGAGCATCGGAATTAATAAGAATAATCAGCCCCGCATAGATGTTAGTGAGTATGGTTGTTGCCCATACCAAGCCCATTTCTTTCGGTAATCCGACGCTTTCCATTATTGGGCTTAGCCATTCGCTAAGAATCACGACGCCGCCAAGCTCTTCAACGACCTTTATCACGATGATGATTGGAATCATGATTCGGAAAAGAGTCGAGGTGACATCGAAAATCTCTCTGAGGAGTTCTTTAAAAAATTGATAGATTGATTTCATAGTTACGACCATGGTTCGATTGTTTGGAATGAGAAGATCTTACCTTGATTATTGTGATGGTTATTTCAAAATCTACATCAATATTCGACTCAAATTTTTTATTTGTCGTAGTATTCGAAATTATTATTCACAAAATTAGAGTATTGAGAAATTATGGAAATTGATCGTATAGATAGAAATATTCTCGTTGAACTGCAGAAGAACAACCGAACCCCAAACCTCACATTGGCTGAGATGGTTGGGTTATCGCCTCCGGCTTGTTTAAAGCGAGTGAAACGATTGAGAGAGGAAGGCGTGATTGTGAGTGATGTGTCTATTATCAACCCAGAGCTTACAGGCAGCAAGATGACTTTGGTTGTGTCCGTAGAAATGGAACGAGACCGAGGGGATATTTATCAAATCTTTCGCCATTCTATTTCTAAGGCGTCAGAGGTCACGCAGTGCTATCAGATATCGGGCAGTTTTGACTTTATGTTGATTGTGACGGTCAAAGACATTCAAGCCTACGAAGATTTTGTTGAACGAGTACTGCGCAAAGATTTAAACATTCGCAAGTTCCATACCTCTGTTTCTATGAGAACCGTGAAATTTACCACTGCGGTTAACTTAGATGAGTCATGACCGTGAATTTGAGAAGAGAAAAGAAAAGGCGTGAAGCTTTGAGCTTTGTGAGGTGTCAGGCGTATTTTTGTATAAATAGCAGGCATTTACATAAAATGTGACGTTCACATTTTGTCATAACTTTAATAATTGTATATATTCCTCGCCTAAAACAATAATTAACAAAAGTTAATATAAATGACTGTCAGTTCATCTTCTCAATCTCGTGAAACGCTTCTAAGCGAAAACGAACAACTTGTCTCGACTACCGACCTTAAAGGTGTGATTACTTACAGTAATGATGCTTTTTGTCGCATCGCAGAATACAGCCAACAAGAGTTGCTAGGGCAACACCACAATATCGTGAGGCATAATGATATGCCGAAAGCGGCTTTTGCTGATATGTGGGTTAACCTAAAGCAAGGTAAAGCATGGCGCGGTATCGTAAAAAATAAAACCCAATCTGGTGGTTACTACTGGGTTGATGCTTACGTTACCCCTATTTATGATGGCGGGAAGGTGAGTGGCTACCAATCGGTTCGTGTTAAGCCTAAAAACGAATGGGTACAAGTCGCGGATAAGGCTTACCAAAGCTTATTGAAGGCTGAGAAGTCGGGTCGTCAATGGTCGTTGCAGATCAGTGACAGTGTTCGTTATGCAGTGTTACTCGGTTCTTTAGCCGCACCTTTGATTTCAAACCTAATCGAAGTAGGGCAAGTATCGCAATGGTTGTTGAGCCTACTTCCTGTTTCCGCATTAGCATTGCTTTTCCGACAAGAGCTCATTGATACTCCATTGCAGTTAAAAAAGCTGCAATCTAAATTCGATAGTGTCAGTCGCCTTGTCTATTCAGGTAATAGTCAGTTCTCTGTTGCCGATTTTCACTTAAAACTATTGTCTGCACGAATCCGCACGGTACTAGGTCGCATGACAGACTCAGCCAAGCCACTACAGGATTTGGCGGACAACCTGAATTCCACGTCATTTGAAGTATCTGAAGCTTTAGATCAACAAACAAAAGACATCCTTCAAGTACGAGAGGCGACTGAAGAGGTTGAAGTCACCGCGAACGAGGTCTCTTCTCGTACAGAAGAAGCGCACCAGATTGTTGATGTGACTTTGCAAACCTGTGCTGGTGCTAAAGAGAGCATTAATCAAACCCATCGAAATTTAGAAAGCTTAGCTTCACAGGCTGAAAAGGCGACTCAAACAACTTACCAATTGAGCGATCAAGCGCAGAGCGTAAGCAAGATAATGGAAGAGATTGGTGGAATCGCCGAACAAACCAATTTGTTGGCACTAAATGCAGCAATTGAAGCGGCTAGAGCGGGCGAGCAAGGACGAGGCTTTGCCGTTGTTGCCGACGAAGTACGTGCGCTATCGGGTCGTACGTCAAAGGCGACGGTTCAGATCAAAGAGAGTATCGACACCATGCTAGCGACGATTGAAGGCTGGCAAAAGGATATTCTAGCGAACCGAGAGCAAACGGACGCGTGTGGCGATGTTGCGAAGGTGAGTGCAGATCGCTTATCTGAAGTCGAAACTTTAATGCAATCGATGAACGATTTAATGCAGTCGGTTGAAAGCTCCGCGCATAAACAGCGTCAGCTATCGAGTGATGTAAACCTGCATATGCAGTCTATCGCGTCTACTGCAGAGCAAAATTTAGTGGCAACGCATTCCGTGAAAGACCACTCCACTGAGCTAAAAGAGCAAGTGAATGAGTTCTATCACTTGGCGAAGCGCTTCGAAGAGAAATAGCTGCCAAATTCAAACCCGAATGAGAAATTAAGAAACAAGAAAGAGCCTTGCGAAGCTAGCAGGGCTTTTTTGTGAGCCAAAAGAACAGATAACAGATTAACAGGCAATAGATACAAAAAAGCCCTACTCAAAAGAGTAGGGCTTTCTATTATGTGCTTAGAAATCAGCTAACGGATTAACAGACTAAGCAAGAATCTCTTTCGCTGTGTTTACTACGTTTTCAGTAGTGAAACCGAACATCTTGAATAGCTCGCCTGCTGGTGCAGATTCGCCGAACGTTGTCATGCCGATGATCTTGCCACCGAAGCCAACGTACTTGTACCAGAAGTCAGCGATGCCAGCTTCTACTGCGATACGTGCTGTAACGTCTGACGGAAGTACAGACTCACGGTATTCAGCGTCTTGCTTGTCGAATGCATCAGTTGCAGGCATAGATACTACGCGTACCGCTTTACCTTCAGCGGTTAGTTCAGCAGCAGCGCTAACCGCTAGCTCAACTTCAGAACCCGTTGCAATGATGATTAGCTCTGGCTTGCCAGCGCAATCTTTCAGGATGTAACCACCCTTAGCGATGTTTGCCACTTGCTCAGCGTCACGATCTTGTTGTGCAAGGTTTTGACGAGAGAAGATAAGTGCAGAAGGACCATCTTTACGCTCGATTGCCAGTTTCCAAGCAACAGCAGACTCAACTTGGTCACATGGACGCCATGTGCTCATGTTTGGAGTCAGACGTAGAGAAGCGATCTGCTCAACCGGTTGGTGAGTAGGACCATCTTCGCCTAGGCCGATAGAATCGTGCGTGTAAACTTGGATGTTCTGAGTTTTCATCAGAGCAGCCATACGCATAGCGTTACGCGCGTATTCCATGAACATTAGGAACGTTGCGCCGTATGGTACGAAACCACCGTGCAGAGCGATACCGTTCATGATAGCCGTCATACCGAATTCACGTACACCGTAGTGGATGTAGTTACCAGAGAAGTCATTTGCTTCAAGAGACTTAGAACCAGACCACATAGTCAGGTTAGAAGGCGCAAGGTCAGCAGAGCCGCCCATGAATTCAGGTAGCATAGCACCGAACGCTTCTAGTGCATTTTGAGATGCTTTACGTGATGCGATGTTTGCTGGGTTAGCTTGAAGATCAGCGATGATTGCCGATGCTTTCTCTTCCCATTCAGCAGGAAGATCACCGTTTACGCGGCGTTTGAATTCAGCTGCCAGCTCAGGGTATGCTGCTTCATAAGCTGCAAGTTTCTCGTTCCACGCTGCTTCCTTAGCTGCGCCTGCTTCTTTCGCATCCCACTCTGAGTAAACTTCCGACGGAATTTCAAAAGGACCGTGCTCCCAACCTAGTTGCTTACGAGTTGCTGCGATTTCATCAGCGCCTAATGGTGCACCGTGACAGTCGTGCGTACCTGCTTTGTTTGGAGAACCAAAGCCGATTACAGTTTTAGTACAGATTAGAGTCGGACGAGGATCCGCTTTAGCTGCTTCGATAGCCGCGTTGATAGCGTCAGCATCGTGACCATCAACTGCTGGGATTACGTGCCAGCCGTAAGCTTCAAAACGCTTAGGAGTATCGTCAGAGAACCAACCTTCCACTTCGCCATCGATAGAGATGCCGTTGTCATCCCAGAAAGCAACCAGCTTACCAAGACCTAGCGTACCCGCTAGAGAACATGCTTCGTGAGAAATACCTTCCATCAGACAGCCATCACCCATGAATGCATAAGTGTAGTGGTCTACGATGTCGTGGCCTTCTTTGTTGAACTGTGCCGCAAGAGCTTTTTCAGCCATCGCCATACCAACAGCGTTGGTGATGCCTTGACCTAGAGGACCAGTCGTTGTTTCGATACCTGGTGCGTAGCCGTACTCTGGGTGACCCGGAGTCTTAGAGTGCAGTTGACGGAAGTTCTTAAGGTCTTCAATTGAAAGCTCGTAACCTGCTAGGTGAAGCAGAGAGTAAATCAGCATTGAGCCGTGGCCGTTAGACAGGATAAAACGGTCTCGGTCAGCCCACTCTGGGTTTGACGGGTTGTGGTTTAGGTGAGAGCGCCAAAGTACTTCAGCGATGTCAGCCATGCCCATAGGTGCGCCAGGGTGACCAGAGTTTGCTTGTTGTACGCCGTCCATGCTTAGAGCACGGATCGCGTTAGCTAGATGTTTGCGGTTCATAATTGCTTCCAAAATTGATTCGAAATTAAAAATTCGTGGATAGATGTAAAAGAGGAACGAAATTCGTTCCTCTTATTTATTCGGTAGTGATTACAGCTTAGCTGCGATCATGTCTTCTAGTTTGCCTTGGTCTACGGCGAAGTTGCGGATGCCTTCAGCTAGCTTCTCTACAGCCATTGGGTCTTGGTTGTGATCCCATAGGAACTCAGCGTGAGTCATTGCAGCAGGACGCTCTTTAGTACCGTTAGAGTCGATTAGCTTCTCTACTACTTCGCCTTCAGCTGCTTCTAGGTCAGCTAGAAGTTGAGGAGCGATAGTTAGACGGTCACAGCCAGCAAGTTCAAGGATCTCGCCGATGTTACGGAAGCTTGCGCCCATAACAACAGTCTTGTAACCGTGCTCTTTGTAGTAGTTGTAGATGTCTGAAACAGAGATTACGCCTGGATCTTCTGAAGCTTCGAAATCACGACCTTCTTTCGCTTTGTACCAGTCCATGATGCGACCAACGAAAGGAGAGATAAGGAATACACCCGCTTCAGCACAAGCACGAGCTTGAGCGAAAGAGAATAGAAGCGTTAGGTTACAGTTGATGCCTTCTTTCTCTAGGATTTCAGCCGCACGGATGCCTTCCCAAGTAGAAGCCAACTTGATAAGGATGCGGTCGTTAGTGATGCCAGCGTCGTTGTACATTTTGATAAGTTGACGAGCTTTAGCAACGCTGCCTTCCATGTCGTAAGAAAGACGAGCATCTACTTCAGTAGAGATACGGCCAGGTACAACGTTAAGGATTTCTTTACCGATGTTCACGTTAAGCATGTCACAAGTGTCTTGAACTTGTTGTGCTTTATCAGCGCTTTGCGCTTTAGCGTATTCGATAGAAGCATCGATTAGAGGTGCGTACTCAGCAATTTGAGCGGCTTTAAGAATTAGAGATGGGTTAGTTGTTGCATCTTCCGGAGTGTACTTGCTGATAGCTTCGATATCGCCAGTGTCAGCTACAACAGTTGTTAGTTTACGAAGTTGCTCTAATTTATTGCTCATTTTGATCATCCTATGTATCGCAGAACACCCCTTTAATGGGAGAGGTGTGGGCATTTGCAAGCGAACTAATGAAGTTCCTCATGGTTGTACCAGTGAGCCTAACTTACATTAATTTAAATTTTTCTCCGAACGAACATTTGCACAGAACATTTGTTCGCTCGATGAGTAAATGATGTAGCCATATTTATCCGATCTAGCCCCAAAGTCAACGGTAAATAGTGCTGTATGGTGACTTCAGTCAAATATATTTCGCTCTAGTAATCATGGGGTATGCAAGCAAACGTTTAACGAACAAAGTGAGGTGAATTAATCAACAACAAAACTATGGTTATGATGCTGAGCAAATGTTCCTTGTTGTTACATATGTTCAGGGTGTAAGCTTGTGTATCACTTACTGAGCTCTCCTATATTAGGAAGTACAGCAGGTAAAATAATTGTTAAATATTGGTTGAGTGGTATATGAGTAAGAATATCCAAGATGTTTCCGAAGAAAACACTGATCTCCTCACTGAAGTAGCCGTTGCTTACTATCAAGATGGCGCCACACAAGAAGAGATCTCTAAAAAGTTCTCTATCTCTCGTGCAAAGGTTGGTCGAATGCTCAAGCAAGCCCGCGATGAAGGGATTGTCGAGATCACCGTGAAATACCACCCAGTATTCAGCGCGAAGATCGAACAACGTCTCATCGAAAGGTTTGGTGTTAAGCGTGCACTGGTTGCATTAGACCAACCGAATGAAGAGAAGCAACGACTACAAGTGGCTGGTTTAGTATCTAACTATCTGACTAGCACCTTGAAAAACGGCATGGTAGTCACGGTTGGCCAAGGTCGAAACGTATCGTCTGTTGCTCACCATACTGGCGTAATTACCCCACGTGACTGTAAATTCGTATGCGGTATCGGCGGTATTCACCCAAGAGGCGGTATGTTTAACGCCGACCATATATGCAGACAACTAGCGAAAAAGTACGGCGGATCTTCTGAAACCTTGTACGCGCCTGCTTATGCTGAAAACAAAGCACAAAAATCCGCGTTCATGGAAAACAGTACTGTTAAGCAAACACTCGATCTAGCTCGTAAAGCGGATGTCGCATTAGTGGGTATCGGTGATATGAGTGAAAACAGCTATATGGTCGACTTAGGCTGGTTTACCGCGGGTGAGGTAGTACAGTCTCGTTTACTACAAGGTGTCGTCGGTGACTTTGCTGGCTATGACTTTTTCGACGTTCACGGTAAAGCTGCAAATACAGTAATGAGTGACCGTGTGATTGGTTTGGCCTTGGAAGAGTTCCGCCCTATCGCTGATGTAATCGCCATCGCTGCCGAGAACAGTAAACCATTAGCTTTATTAGGCGCGTTAAGAACTGGCGTAGTTGATGTGATTGCGACTAGTGTAAGTAATGCTTTAACGGTACTTAACTTAGATGAGCAAATAAAGTAAAGGTTTCAATAACCTATTCCTTACGCGTTCGATATTTTGAATATTAAATATGTCTAATTAAACTATCTAGTAGTAGATGATTATTTATATCCACCTATTATAACTATATTTTATTTGGTTATAAAGTATGGTTATAATTTATTTTAGTATAAATAATATTTATGGGTTTAGTTAGAAAGTTAATTGGTTAATATTATTTTATATTGATAAGGTCTCGTTTCATTTAACGAATGAATTGTCTATTTCTGAGACATTCGACTAACGAGATTACCCTAATGAGGACAAAATTAATTTGTATATTTATTACAGCACTTATTGCTGTTTTCTCTGTACAAGCAACGACTTTACCTGCGCCGACCTGGCATACGATGACCTTTATTGATGGTAGTACAAAAGAGCTGCGACTAATGGGTTCCCAGTATATGTTCTGGTACCAAGACTATGATGGTTACATATATGTTCAGAGTACTGATAATCAATGGTATTTTGCCAAATATGAAACAAGTAATGGCGGGGCTGGCAGAGTCGTTTCTACTGGGGTGTTGGCTTCGGGTGAAGCTGACGTACCAGTTGAGTCAAACATAAAAAATCTGAAAATTGATCCAATACACATCAATGAATCTTTTGACTCACCTGCTGCAAACCTTAAAAGATTCAGCCCAATAGAAAATCAACGCTCACTTCTAAAAAATCCTTCGAAAAAAAGAATCACTGAGCAAGCTTTGTTGGTAATACAAGTTAGCTTTTCAAACGAACAGATAGAAAATGACTTTCAGTCGACGATATTTGGAGAAAACCAACAAAGTGTTCAAGATTATTTCCTTAAAAATAGTTATGGGAATTATAAAGTTGTTCCGGCCAAAGAAAACGAAGGAACAAAAAATGATGGCGTTATTAATGTCATGTTGGATATAGAACATCCAAATTGTCACTCTAAGTCTGATAGTAATTGCCAAAGTAAACTTAATGATGTGTTCGCAAAGGCGTATGAAGCGTTAGATGTTAATTTTAACCTTTCTCAATACGACTACAACAATGACGATAGTATCTCCCCACAAGAACTGTCCGTAATGTTTGTGTTTGCGGGCAATGACAAATCTAGTGGGACACGTAAAACCCCCACTATTTGGCCGCACAAGTTTGTTCACCGAACTGTCGAGATAGACGGGAAGCGTATTAGCACGTACTGCCTATTCGCAGATTATCAAGATGACCACCAATCAACCATGGGGGTTATTGCTCACGAGCTTGGACACTTGATGTTAGGGCTGCCGGATCTATATTCTTATAAGCATGATGCTTCGATTGGACATTGGGGACTAATGGGAGGTGGCAGTTGGGGCAGTAAACCCAGTGACCAGTATGCTGGCGAAACTCCCGTTAACATGTTGGCGTGGAGTAAAGAGGCCTCAGGTTTTTTAAAGCCGAAAGTACTCTCTAATAACGGCAATGTCGAAATAGACACAATCAAGGGCGAAAGCGTTATTCATCTTGACCCTTACCTCAAGCAATTTGGCCCCCGCGCTTACGTTGAAAATAGGCGCAAAAATAATTACGACCAGGCGCTTCGTGGAGAGGGATTGTTAATAACATCTGTGAATATAGATAACCAATTCAACAGTTCGGGTCCAATGCAAGTGCAGGTTTTCCAAGCCGATGGAGAGGGGTTACTCGAAAGTGGCCTTTCATCTGGAGATAATGGTGATGTTTTCCCAGGTAGAGAATCGGTTGCTAATCTCTCTGATGAGTCCGAACCTTCCTTAATGACGATTACTGCTGGAAGAAAGACTGATATCTCAATAACCAATATTGTCAGTGATGATACCAAAGCGAGTTTCTCTTTATTAGTGCCTAACTCAAACAATAAATCATCTTGGGTAACTTCTTTTGGAAGAACTTACCCACGTTACAACGCGAATAGCAATGTTCTAGGTTTTTCCATTGATGTGGTTAACAGCAAGCAAGACATTGCGGGGATTCATTTCTACGCAAAAGCAACGAGCGTCGCGATGCCTATGTTCTATCGCTTGCTGGAATATCCATATCAATCAAGATTCGGTAAGGCAGTTATTGATGAGAATGCCGCTCGATTGCTACACCGAGGCGTCGCTCAGCAAGGTGGCGGACAAATCATATTTGACGAGAAAATTAAGCTTGGTCTGGGTGCTAAATTAATTGTCTTAGAGATTGAAAATGGAACTCCTGAATACTCAACACAGTTTTTAGATGCGTATTTGGGTGACGGACAAAGAAAAAGACAGTTTTCGGGGACCATTTCTGATTACAAAACTCGAGGTTTGAGCCGTGGGTTTGGTCAGAATTTCCCTTTTGCAGTACTTTTTAAACTGCCGATACAAGACAAACCTATTGCCGTCGACGATAGGATATCGACCGATGAAGACATCCCTTTTATGCTCAATCTGTTGGCGAATGATATCAATCTACCGAAGCCCAATAATTATGTTGTAGAACTAGGGCGGAAGCCGATCAAAGGTGTGATAAAAGATGGAACTTACTTCCCGCTAGCAGATCAGTTTGGTCGCGACAGCTTTACATATCGCTTGGTAGGTGGACTTGGGGATAAGACGGACTTTGTTTATGTGGACGTTGATATCAAACCTGTGAATGATGCTCCTCAGTTAACGCTCGATAGGTTAAATGCAAAGTCTGAACCTGGCGAAACCGTGACATTTACAGTGACCAATATTACCGATATTGATTCTTCGGAGCATCAAATCACGTGGTCTCAAGTAAAAGGCCCAAGGTTATTGTTAAATGGCGCCCAATCTAAAGCCCTAAAAGTGACGGTACCGAGTGATACTTTGGAAGGAGAGCAATACATATTTGTTGTTCTGGTGGAGGACGCATCAGGAGGTTACGTAAAGCAGTCCGTAACGGTTGATGTGCGAAGAAAGCAAGTATCACTCTTGGGCGTTAAATCTCTACAAGTAAAATATGGCGATAAAATCGATTTGGTTCCCAATATTAGCGGTGAGGTTGATATATTATTTATTTTTGAATCCCCGCGTAATGGCATTGCAAAAGTTGTCGATAATAAGATCATTTATAATGCGCCTACTCAACGTAAGTTGGCATTATACGACACTATTAAATACAAGGCTTTATCAGCCGATGGTGGTGAATGGATTGGTTCGTTTGATATAGAAGTTTTACCAAATCTTTCAAATGATTCCTCTGTGTCAATAACTCAAAGCGATTCATCAGGAGGAAGTTCCTCATTACCTATTCTTTTAATTCTGTGTTTACTCTTCCGATTGAGAGTACAGCGATAGAATAAAGTGACAAAAAAAGAACTATATTGATTAGCTATTTTTTGTCCAGTTTTAAATTTTGACTCCAAAAAATGAAACAAACTGTCGTATTTGTGAATCAAGGTTTACATTTGTAGGTATTTAGTTTTACTTGAGTGCAATCTCGATCACAAAAATGGACAATGCTTAGTTTGGGCAACTTTTGAACTTTAGTATTATAAATGTTAATTATTTACATAAGTTTCAAATCTTTTATGCACTACTAAGGTTGCGAGTACATAGGTCTTGGTTAAAATTTTTTGATTATTACTTTCCCTAGAGCGGGTGTTGTGCAAGGGCCTGTGGTACACGAATGATAAGTGAGATATGTTGTTTGTAAAAGTATATAAGGATTTGAGAATTAGTTGTTGGTAAGAAAAGTGTATTTATAATTTAGATGAATATAAGAATTATTTGTGATGACATAGATAATGTTACTGTATCTGAATGACACTATTGTTATTTTTACACTGATTGTTAATAATTCAAATTTATTTTTTGGGCCGCGATGCTAAGCGGTGTATAAAGGAAAGGGAGCCCGTTTGGGCTCCATTTTTGATTTATCGTGTTATTTGGTATCTAGGTAGAACAACCAACCGCTTACACTGTTGGTTCAGGTAGTGGCTTTGTTACGTAATTAAATTTAGAGATAGAGCTACCCCGTTTCGTGTATTTCTTAGTCAATACGACAAATTTCAGGCATACCTAACCCAGTAAGCTTGTTCAACGCTTTTATCATCGCGTAAGTTTCACCCTCCTGGGCATTGTAATTTCTTA
>NZ_CAWNBB010000056.1:0-167042 GCF_963872585.1 Vibrio sp. 10N.222.47.A9
CGCTTCGCCTGTCGCCGTGCCTGTCGCGCCGGTGCCGCCCTCAACGCTCACGCTGAACGTCTCGTCGCCTTCATACACGTCATCGCCTGTGGTTGCCACGCTCACTTTCAGCTCGGTCTGACCCGCTGGGATTGTGTAGCTCCCGTCATCGTTCGGTGTCACGACCATCACACCATCTGACAACGTCACTACCATATTACCGATGTCGTCCGATTCCGCTGTATTAGCACCTGCCGTTGAGCTAGTCAGGTTCACCGTCACTGCCGTGTCCGCCACCTTATCTAGGCTCACGGTGAACTCGGCCGCTGAGCCTTCATTCACATTCACGGTTTCTGTGATACTCACGCTCGGAACAGGACTAACCCCAACATCAACCGTAATGGTATCTGTACCACCTTGGCCATCATCAACAACAACTGTAAAGCTATCGCTACCGTTGTAGTTTTCATCTGGGGTATATGTCCAGTTGCCATTTTCGTCGACGATTACAGAGCCGTTCGATGGTTCTGTGCCTTTGCTATACGTTAATTGATCGTTATCAGCATCTGTTGCAGTGAGTGAACCACTTATTGGAGTATCTTCATCTGTGGTGACTGAGACATCCTCACCGACAGGTGAGTCATTAATAGGAGTAACACCCACATTCACTGTCAACGTATCTGTGCCACCTTGGCCGTCGGAGACAACAACCGTAAAACTGTCATCGCCGTTGTAGTTTTCATTAGGTGTGTAAGTCCAATCGCCGTTTTCGTCTACTACAACAGAACCTCTTGAGGGATCAGTGGCTTTGGTGAAAGACAGAGAGTCACCGTCTTCGTCTGAAGCAGATAATGTTCCGCTTACTGGGGTATCTTCATTTGTTGAAAAAGAGACAGTGTCACCGACAGGTGAGTTATTGTTATCAACAAAAGTGGGGTCGGTGTTAGGTTGGTCAATCGAACGGAAAGCATCTAGAAGACTCAGGCTCTGAGTGCGAGACATACCCAATGATTCGAAACCCGTAGTAACGAACTCTGTACCAGGAATGGTTTCTTCACCATCACGTTCAATAGTTCCGCTAGAAGCCAAACTTGAACCGTTTTGACCAGCTGCCGTTGCGAACTCTTCACCTAGCTCGGTCGGGTCTTGACCTTCTTCTAATGCGGCAAAGATATTCGCAATATCTTGGTCGAGCTCAACTTCGCCTTCTTCTGATGAGAAGCGTTTTGCCGATACCTGAGGTTCATTGGACCCGTTCTGAGATTCAAGAACGACATCCCCTGCTTGTAGTGGTTGGCCTTCTTCTAAGACTTTAATCGTACCATCTACCGAGATAACAATGCGCAGGCCAAGTGCTAATGCACCACCCAAATTCAATGTTGTCATGTCCATATAAACCCCTAAAAAAGCATTTCTTGTCATTAACGTCAAAATGGTGACATTATATTTATAATATTAGATAAAATATAACACTTAAAACTATATAATTCATAGTTATGAATGCATTTTTTAACAAAGTGATATACTCCACAATAACAAGGGTCACACAGGACAACATTTAAAATACTCTCAAAAGTGAGATAAGTTATTGTGCTAACGTAAAATAATTGAGATATTAATAGACGTTTCAAGTGCTTCAAAACACCATAAAACGCACAATAATCGGTAACAAATTGACAACCATTTGCGAGCGCTATTTTAGCGATCGTGATTTTTTTGGCGGTTCATCTAAACTTTGTATATTATCTAGCAAAATTAAAACTCAGATGTGACTCATTTTGGAGAGATGCAAATTGAATAGGATTCAAACAACTACATTAAGTTTAGCCATTGCAATGGCCTTTCCAGCTGCGGCACAAACTCTAGAGCAAGCCGTCGCTTTTACGTTGGAGAGCAATCCTGACATTAAAAGTGCATACAATGAGTACGTTAGTAAGCGATATCTTAATGATGCTTCTGGTGGTGCTTATCGTCCAAGTATAGACTTGGATGGAGGTATTGGTTACGAGCATACCGATCTAGCAACTAACTCAAGCACGACCGATCTGACTCGGAAAGAAGCGACAATTACGCTAACTCAGCTTATCTGGGATGGGGCTAATACATCGAATGATATTGACCGTACTGCGGCTGATGCGGAATCAGTGCGTTATCAATTGATATCTAATGCTCAAGATATCGCATTAGAAGTGACCAAAGTTTATCTCGATGCGGTAAAAGCCTATGAAGTGCTTTCACTCTCTGAAAATAACCTCGCAACACACAAAAAAATATACAGCGATATTCGCAAGCGTGTTGAGTCAGGTATTGGCTCAACGGCAGATATGTCACAGGTAGAAGCACGTATTGCTAAAGCGCACGGTAATTTACTTGCGGCGCAAAACAACCTTTTTGACACTCATACGCAATTCAAAAGGCTTGTGGGTCAATCTCCGCTAGGGTTAACCTTCCCTCGCGCAGATGCAGGCGCTATCCCTTACACGGTTGATGGCGCATTAGCAAAAGCGTTTAATCAGCACCCAGTAATTAAGATTGCACAAGCCGATGTAGACTCTGCGAAATTTCAATACAAGCAATCTAAGAGCACCAACTACCCAACGGTTTCTTTTGAAGCCGCTCAAACCTGGCGCGATGATGCCGGAGGCACTCCAGGCAGCAGCGACGAGTTTTCTGCGATGGTTCGTTTAAGATACAACCTTTACAACGGCGGTTCAGACCAAGACCGTGCAGAAAGTGCCGCTTATCAACTAAACAAAGCTAAAGACCTTCGTGAAAGTACGTTCCGAAACGTAGAAGAAAGTTTACGCCTTTCTTGGAGTGCCCTTGATTTAACCGTTCAACAAAAAGAGTTCTTGTCAGATCACGTAGACTCGGCATCAGACACCGTTATCTCTTATGAGAAACAATACCGTATCGGTAAACGTACCCTTCTCGATTTGCTTAACACCGAGAACGAACTATTCGAAGCCCGCAAGGGCTATCTGGATGCCAAATACGACGAACAGTACGCGAAATACCGAGTAATGAATGCAACAGGAAACCTGTTAACTGGGTTACGCGTCGAAACCCCTCAAGAATGGAATGAAAAGGTAGAATACTAATGAAGCTGATAAAGACTGTATTTCCGCTTTGTCTCATGATTGTCTCTGCCAACGTTTTAGCTGAAACAAGCAATGAAGAATTTGAATATCGAGCTCTTCCAGACATCACGCAAATTTATGATCTCGAAGATGATGATAATGACGGCGTAATTAACGCGCGAGATTTATGTCCCGATACGCAAATTGGTGCAGAGATCGATAACGACGGTTGTGGTTCATATTTTGAATCGTCAGAAAAGAAAGAGCTCCACATACTCTTTGCTAATAACTCTACGGAAATTAACCCTGTTTTCCTAGGGCAGATACGCCAGATGGCTGCGTTTTTGAAGCGTTACGAGGGTACATCGATTGAGTTACAAGGTTATGCCAGCAAAGTGGGCAATGCCAAACACAATTTAAAACTGTCAAAAGAACGAGCATCCAACGTAAGGCGTGCCCTTATCAGTAATGGTATTCAACCATCTCGAGTCAACATCGTGGGTCATGGCGATTCTGAATTCAGCAGTGACAACAGCCAAATTAATCACGCACTTAACAGAAAAGTTGTCGCTTCTGTTGCTGGGTTTAAAGGTAATATCAAAGAAGAGTGGCACATCTTCACCAAAATAAAAAAGTAGGCTCTATCCTGCGTTTACCATACTGAAACGTGATCTCAAGTTAACGTTTCAGTATGGTGATAATTCCTTGAATAGCATGTACCTAAGCCATCTATAATGTTAATCTTGCGTCGTTATCAACATAGAGAATTAATCCATGAGCAAACTAACAGCTGATACTCAAGCAAATCTAGAACTTTTCGTTTCTGAAACACAAGAAACTAAACTGGTATGGGGCCTTCGCAATGAAGAAGGTTGGCTAGCATGTGACTCAAGTGAATTCGAAAGCAGCGAAGTGATGCCTTTTTGGTCTTCAAAAGAAGATGCTCAGACTCACAACGTTGAAGAGTGGGCTGACTTCGAAGTATTAGAAATTCCACTAGATATCTTTGTAGAAGATTGGTTACTGACTCTAGCTGAAGACGGCGTTCTTGTTGGTATTAACTGGAATGCAACATTAGAAGGCAAAGAACTTGAGCCTTCTGACCTAGCGAAATTATACATCTAATTTCCGATATCGGTCGTGCGAACAGTACGACCGATACACCTCTGATAAATATCAACAAATTAGAGACTTACCTCGCATAACCTCCTACCCATTCCATTCAAAAATTGAAGCAACATCAAACTAATAATAGAATATCGTTCTTTATCTGATAGATCGTTTCTTGTGACTCACTCTGTTTTTATTGCCCTTCTACTGTTCATTAGCTTTTATTCTCATGGCCAAGTATCAACACAAGATCGTCACCAGGACTCTCCTTTCAACTCATCTGATTTAGATTCAAACACGACTCCAAATGCTGATTGGAACGCACTCTATCTCTCGACTCTAACTCATTCCCCATCGCGTGCATTAAACATGCTGCAAACCCGTTACACTGGCTCAACCGTCTATGGGGATAAGCTTTACCTTTCATCTCTGTTATATCAATACATGAGCCACCGAGATCAACCGTTCTATGGAATCGCTTCAAACGACAGTGAGTACCAAGCGATTGAACAAACGTTTATTTATGCTTTAATGAAAGATGGCCAAGGCCAATATGAGGAAGCGCAACAAAGCTTTCTGACGCTATTGGCGAAGATGCAATCACGCAGTGATTTGACTGGAAGAGCCCTACTAAAATATCAGCTATGCCGCTCTCTTAACGAGCAAGCTAAATATCATCAAGCTAACTATTATTGTTCTGCACTTCAATCGGATTTACATAACATCGCTGACCCTGTGTTACCAAAGTTTGGAACTTATAGAGTCATCGCTAACAATCACCATTTCCGCAGTGACTATCAAGCCGCGCTAGATACCTACCTATCACTGATAAACGTGTTCCCACAAGGACATGATATTTCGGGGATCTATAACGATGTGGGTAATTTGCTTAAAGAATTAAAGCAATATGAAAAATCGGCAGAGTATCTCAAAGAAGCACTCACATTAAGAGAAAGTGCTTCTGATTTGATGAAAGCACAAGTGCATCATAGTCTTGCAGATCTCTACCTTAACCAAGAGCAAAGTGACTTAGCAATTAACCACTTTCAAACAGCAAGAACACTGCTGAGCTCATCGTCGCATAGCTACGGTATCGCACTAACAAGTCTTGGCTTAGGAAAAGCTTACACTCAAATTAGAGACTATGATTTGGCAAGAGGTTACTTAGTCAACTCTCTGTCAGCTTCGAATGAATTAAGTAACGACGTCATTCGTATTAACGCTTACTTGGCGATAAGCGATATGTTCGAAGAGCAAAAGTTGACAACCGAGGCGCTCAATTATGCTCAGCAAGCTCTAGAAGTATCCGAGCAAGTCACAAGACACAAGTACATCGCTCAGTCACTCCTGCAGCTTTCTGATATTCATCAATCACTCGGCGATTACCAACAAGCTTTCTATTTCTACCAGCGATACTCGTCAATACAAATGGAAGCTAGAGACATCGACAATCGACTCGCACTCGAAGCCCTCGGCTTAACGCACGCCAAATATGAGCAGGAACTTGAGAGCTCTTTCCTGACACATCAGGCAAAGCTCGACCGCGTTCAAATTGAAAAAATGGAACATCAAAGATGGATGTACAACATCGTTGTTATTCTGTTGCTTTGTGCTGCAAGCTTTACGGTATTAGCAAACAAAACGATTCGCGCAAAAGCTTCCATCGATGCTATGACAAAAGCGTATGGCCGGACCGAGATCATACGAAGAATCAAAAGAGTCAGACGCTGTAAAGGAACGGAAAAGCAACATGTCCTCGTTCTGCTTGATCTGGATAAATTCAAGACGATCAATGATGAGAATGGACACCCTACTGGTGATCGAGCACTCGTCCATATTAGTCAGCAAATACGAAAACACTTAATGAATGACGAATTGTTTGGTCGCTTAGGAGGCGAAGAATTTCTCATCATGCTAACCAATACCAAGCCTGTAGACGTGCGAGAGCGCGTCGAAGAGCTACATTACGCCATATCAAGCACCGTCTTCTTAACAGAAAGCAAAAAGCCACTTAATGTAACCGCGAGTTTTGCTTATCTAGCAACCTCAAACGCGTTAAGTGACTTTGATGACTTGTACTCTGTGCTTGACCAAGCACTGTATCAAGCAAAGAGCAACGGCCGAAACTGCATCATTGATGCTTACAACGAACCAATTGATTGACCTGAGGTTATTTATTCTCAGTCTGTTTGCGAACCAACTCAGCCATAATACCTTCACGATCACCTAGGTAATCGTTAAGGCCAACTTTACGCAGTTCACACGCTGGGCAATCGCCACAACCATCACCGATGATGCCATTGTAACAAGTCAGTGTTTTATTGCGAACAAGCTCAAGTGCTGAGTACTGGTCGGCCAACGCCCATGTTTCAGCTTTGTTGAGCCACATTAACGGTGTTTTAATATCAAGCGGCTTGTCCATACCTTGTACAAGCGCAGAGTTCATCGCTTTCACAAAGTCATTACGACAATCAGGGTAGCCTGAGAAATCAGTTTCACACACGCCCGTGATTACGGTATTTGCACCGATTTGGTAAGCGTAAATACCCGCCAAAGTTAAGAACAGAATATTACGACCAGGAACAAAAGAGTTTGGTAGTCCATTCTCTTGTAGCTCATGAGACACAGGAATATCGTCACGAGTCAGAGAGCTGATAGCCAGTTCATTCAACAAAGTCACATCCATCACTTTGTGCGCTTTCACACCAAGCTCTTTCGACAACGACTCCGCAACTTCAATCTCGAGTCTATGGCGCTGACCATAGTCAAACGTAATCGCATGAACTTCATCATACTCTTTTAAAGCTTGAACAAGACACGTTGTTGAGTCTTGACCACCACTGAATACTACGACTGCTTTTTTCATCTTAAATCCTTACGAGAATCTTCTACTAGCGACTTATCTAGACCAGTAAACAAATGCAACCTATGCGATGCTCAAATATTTGTGAGTTTGAATAGATAAACGCCAGTTACGTTCAATACAGGTATCAATACACAGTTGCGTTGCACGTTCTTTTTGGCTAATAGGTTGAAGTGCAATGACTGTATTTTCAGGAACATCGGCTCTAGCAATAAGAGCATCTAGTTGCTCGATATCTTTACCTGTACCAACAGGGTGCTTGATTTCATTCGCACGAACGAGTGCGCTATCAAGGATATCCAATTTGGCTTTCATTGCGACTTTTGGTGACACCGTAACCCAAGTACCCAGTGTGGCTTTTACTTCCGATGTTCCGCTGGTCTCAATCTGACAGCGACAACCGTGCTGCTCAAATGCTTCAGTAAGAGGGACAAGATCATAGATGCACGGCTCACCACCAGTAATCACAATGTGCTTCGCGGTGTAACCTTGCTTGATATATTCATTCACGATTCCTTGCGCATCAATTGCAGACCAAGTCGGTGAATCCTCTGTCTTAACCATAATATCACCAAGGCTGGTTTCATCTTCCGGCAACGCTTCCCAAGTCTGTTTGGTATCACACCAAGAACAGCCTACAGGGCAAATTTGCAGTCGAACAAAAACAGCAGGAACGCCGGTAAATACGCCCTCGCCCTGGATGGTTTCAAACATTTCATTAATCTTGTACAACTTACCCTCAGCTCAATCATTTGATGAAATTAATCAACCGCAGACCTTAAAGCACTTGCCCCTGTTGGTCAAACAAATGAGTACTGATAAATGAGTTGATCAAAGCCCTAGCCTGAACTTTCAAGTTCCCTTATCCTTTCGCCCATTAGATTTCGTTAGCTTTTAATTTTTTAGTAAGGAACAACATGTACAAACTGATTGCTCTTGATATGGATGGCACACTGCTCAACAGTGATAAAGTAATTTCTCAAGAGAACAAAGACGCGATTGCCAAAGCACGCGCTGCAGGTGTGAAAGTGGTTCTGGCTTCTGGTCGTCCTTTAGAAGGCATGCAGAGTAAGTTAGACGAGCTTTCAATCAACGGCGAAGATGACTTTGTGCTCTTCTACAACGGCTCTATGGTTCAAAACGTCTCGACAAAAGAACTCATTCACAGTGAGATCAGCAATGGTAAAGCCGCGAAAGAGATCGCTGCCCTCGCTGTACAGTTTGGCGGTTATGTTCATGCATTCAGCAAGATTCATGGCTTAATCACGCCTGAAAACAATGAGTACACAGCTATTGAAGCGCGTATTAATGGCTTAGAGATTACCGAGTTCGACTTTTCTCAACTAGAAGATGACCACGAAATCATCAAAACTATGATTGTCGCAGAACCAAGCAAGCTGACTGAAATCATCGGCAAGTTGCCACAAGAGCTTAAGACTCAATTTACTATCGTGCAAAGTGCACCATTCTTCTTAGAGTTCCTAAACCCGAATTCAAACAAGGGTGTCGGTATTGAGGCGATAGCTAAGCACTTGGGTATTACAGCAGAAGAAGTAATCTGCATGGGTGACGCTGAAAACGATCATCATATGCTTGAATACGCTGGCCTTGGCATTGCAATGGAAAACGCAATGGAAGAAACCAAGAAACTGGCGGATCACATCACAGCGAGCAACGACGACCATGGTGTCGCAGTCGCGATTGAGAAGTTTATCTTCAACTCATAAACGCTCAGCAGCTATAGTGAGAATTACTTTTTTGCTTGTTGCACAAATGACAAAGGCTGTGCACTGCACAGCCTTTTTGATTTTATATTAGTCGGTTCGCCTACTCTCTTTTCCATGGCAGACGAAACGCCACTACACCAAATAGAATCAAGATTGGGAAACGTAAGGTCTCAACGATAAATGAAGCGATGCCACTGAATGAGACGAAACTTCCTGCCCAGCTAATCAGCAGATTCCCCGCTAACAACATCGCCATCACTCCAAATACAATCTTGAATGAGAACTGGCCGACCAAAGGCTTCGAATTCGTTAGCGTTACTAAGCATGCAATCGTCATCAAAATTGCTACCCAGAAAGAGAATGTTGGCAGTGGCCATATCACCGTGAGAACAATCGACAGTAAGCACAGTGCCCACCAGACACCTTTAGAGCTTAATAAGGCACTAATATTAACATCAGGTTTCGCATCTAACCTTACGATATGCCAAGTCGTTAACGCGCCCAATACGCCTCCCATTAAGACATCACTAAAGAACGCACTGCCTGAATAAGACGTAAATAGCATAATCCACAGTAGGCCCGCGAGCACTATCAAAATCGATTTTTGCTCCAAGAGGCGCTTTAGTTTCCAAAAGACTAACAAGGTTAAACTCACCCACAAGCCAGCCAATAAACTTGGAAAGCTATAGCCACTGCTCATCACTAGCTTCAATGTTGGCAAGTAAGCATGCGGACGTGGAAAACCAAACCCTTGATGGGCGATTAAAGTGAGCAACGTCACCGAGATCAAAGTGAAGCCAAACTTCAACGCGAAGTTACGGCCAAAATGCCAAGCAATTAGCGGCAATATCACGATGAAAATCCATGGCTTCGCTAACGAGTCAGTTAAAAGCACAGTATTCGCAAACACGCTTGGCATATTATCGAACGCGTTTTGAAGCGACACAATCCAATTTAATTCAACTTGATGGACTTTCGGTGCCGCGCCCACCAGCTCAGTCACATACGTCACAGGTTGATCTGTCGCGGATAGAAAGAATTCGTTAATCTCAGACCATTGCTCTGGGTAACGATATTGGTCAGCTTGCAACTCCGTAGGTGGCAATAACATCGCGCGACTGATTTCCACACCGTAATGAGGAGCAAACCAGATTGGTAGCTCAAAGCCACCTAACTCATTTCGAGCTTTGTAACTGATCACTTCAGAGTCAGAGACACAATCATACACAACGGCACTGTCGGTATATCCCAACACATCACCGACCGTCACGGACAAACCCGCCTCTTCCCACGTTTCTCGTTGCGCCGCGACCGATGGCGGCTCACCAGAAACCACAGTGCCTCCCGGTAGAGACAATTGACCTGTGATCAACTCATCAACCAACACAAGTTGGTTATCAGCACGTACTACACACAAAGCGCCCGCGATATGATCGGGCAAAGTGTTGCTCGCCCAAGCGGAAGTAGTACTCAAAAGAGACAATATGAAAACTAATAAATATCGAATAACCAACGAGTTTACCTAAAAATAAGAGAAAAAGTTAAAGACTGCTCTAGTGTAATCAAACACGCACAAAATCGCTGTCTACGTTTTGTGCAAAGCCTTCCTCATCCATTGAATGTGAGGTGTGAACCCCATTTTTTGATAGAAGTCCTTGGCAGGTGAATTAAAGTCCCAAACCTCTACAAAGATTTGTTCAACCCCATAATCATCAAAAGTCGCTTCAACTTTGCTAAACAACTTTTCAGCAATCGATTCTTTTCGATAATCAGGCAAGACAAACAGCTCATCGACACTCCCCATCGGCACCGGTTTACTCACCGTTGAGATAAGCTCACAAAAATGTCCGGAGATAAAGCCAACAATGAGCTCACCTTTTAATGCCACATAAACCAAGCATTCAGGATCATCCAAGTAACGTGCAATGCTTTTTTCCTGCTCAATCTCTTCTGCCGTTTTAAAGTGCTCTGGGCTAGCAAGGTGGTGGTGATGGTGGAGATCGAACATTAACTCATTAAGTTGTTCCAAATCCGTGTGCTTTGCAGCCCTTAAGGTGACATTCATGACTATTGCGCTTCTCAAACCAAATTAATATCTAAACTGAGTCTAGTTTACTTGCCGTGAGTATCTATACAAGTTATTGAATTAATTCATTGTTTGAAGTGCGTATTTTAGATACAAAAACGGCCACATTATGTGGCCATTCTGTTTGAATGATTTTCAATTAAACGAATATCTAGGCTTTAGCTTTAGTTGTAGCTTCAGCTTTATGCGCCGTTGTCCTCTTTCTCTTCTTTGAGATCAGCAAGCTGTTGTTCTAGTTCAATAAGCTTAATTTCAGCCTCTACTTCAGCAACTCGCTTTTCTGCATCGGTGCGATTGTCTTGCGCCAGACCATCAGCAGTGACTTGGGTTCGTTGTGCGTTTCTTGCATCGTCCGTATCTTTCATTGAACCAGCAACACCACCGGTCACACCACCCAATGCAGCACCCTTCGCGGCTAAGCTCGCATCTCCAGTTAGAGCGCCTGCTGTCGCTCCTAATAAAGCACCCCCCACAGCACCACGATTACGTGCAGCATTCTCATTTTCGTTATCCATTGCTGGTGATGCGCAACCAGAAAGAGTCACAATCAGTGTCGCTAAAAGAAAAGGTTTAGTGAATTTCATAGGAGTCTCGCTTAGTTCTTCGTTTGGAGTAGAGCCATCTTAAGCAGAACCGTTAATGAGATAAATAAAGCCACGTTTAGACGATACATCATGTTCAGTTATGTATCATTCAACCATCGCATAAGTACTTATTGATATATATCTTTGAGCTCGCCTTAGCCTGACAAACAAAAAAGGCGACCAATAAGGTCGCCTCAATCGAACTTTCTCTATAATTCTTCTCTTTCAGATGCCGCAATTAGCCTTTGGACCAAAAGTTTTGCATATTTTCTGCGCTAGGTGGTGGCCTAACACCGCAATCTCGATAATGATTTTTATCGCCGATCCCCAGTATCTTGCCATTTTCGTCATCAATCATAGCGGCAACTTTAACACCGTCTCCCACATGACGAGTCAACACAACAATTTCACCAGCTCTTTCAGATCTTACCGCGCCTAAGATTTGATATTCGTAGCGACCTTTCCTTGAATTAACGATCATCTTCGAATTAATCGGGTCGGCTTCATACCCCGCGCCCATATCAAAAACCGCTTGATAGAGATCGACGCCAGTCTTGGACACACATTTAAATATCTTGGGATGACTCAATGGCTCTAGCAACGCCCTACTCGCTTCATCCTTTGAAATACTGGCACTAGCAGCACCACTGACCAGTAAAGCAATCAACAAAAAGTAAGCTCGCATAAAAAGACCTCAATATGTGGGATTCATAATGAGGTCATAGTAAACGCAATGGATAAGCGGATGAATAAAGTAGAGTTTAGGTAAACCATCACGCTGGGTTATGCATTAATAAACAAGCCGAAGGTGAGATTACCTAAACTGCGACGTCTATTTGCCGAGCTTTTCAGCAATTTCAGTTAAGCTGGTAGGGTCGTCAATCGTCGAAGGCACCACATATTGTTCACCTTCTGCGATCTGTCGGATAGTTCTGCGTAAGATCTTACCTGAACGTGTCTTGGGTAGTCTCTCAACAACCAAGGCTTGCTTAAAACAGGCGACCGCGCCAATCTCATTGCGAACCTTGCCAACCAACTCCGCTTGTAACTTAATGCCATCGACTTTTACGCCATCTTTTAACACAACTAGACCTAATGGAAGTTGTCCTTTTAAGTCATCGTGAATACCGACTACCGCGCATTCTGCAATGGCTGGGTGACCACCCACGATTTCTTCCATTTCTCCCGTCGACAGACGGTGTCCCGCTACGTTTATCACATCGTCGATACGGCCCATGATAAATAGATACCCATCTTCATCAAGATAGCCACCGTCCCCAGAAACATAATAGCCCGGGAACTGACTCAAATAGCCGGATTCAAACCGATCATGATTGCGCCATACCGTGGGTAAACAACCAGGCGGCAATGGTCGTTTAAGTGCCACAAACCCTTGTTGATTCGTTTGTGCGATTTCACCGAGTTCATTGAGGATCTCCACTTGATAACCCGGTACAGGTTTCGTTGAAGAACCTGCTTTCACTGGCAAAGACTCCAGCCCTGTAGGATTTGCAGAGATAGCCCAACCAGTCTCCGTTTGCCACCAGTGGTCGATAACCGGTTTATTGGTATGAGATTCAACCCAATCCAATGTTGGCGGGTCCAAACGCTCTCCCGCCATAAAAATCAACTTGAGCGATGATAAGTCATACTTGGTGAGCAACTCGCCTTCAGGATCTTCTTTCTTGATTGCCCTAAACGCTGTTGGCGCAGAAAACAATACATCGACGTTGTACTCTTCACACACACGCCAGAATGCCCCGGGATCTGGCGTTCGTACTGGCTTGCCTTCAAACAAAATGGTCGTACAGCCATGAATCAATGGCGCATACACAATGTAGGAATGCCCCACTACCCAGCCGACATCAGAAGCTGCCCAAAACACACCATCTTGCGGCATATCGTAAATAGTGCTCATCGAGTATTTCATCGCGACCGCGTGACCACCATTGTCACGAACCACGCCTTTTGGCTTACCCGTCGTCCCTGATGTATACAATATATATAGTGGGTCAGTCGCTAGAACAGGCACACATACGTGAGGCAAAGCATCCTCAACCGCTTGTTGCCAAAGTACATCGCGTTCATTGTTCAATTCGGCTAGAGACTGCTCTCTTTGGAATACCACCACTTTCTCAGGCTTCCAGCGGCTGTCCATGATCGCCCTGTCGACCATCGGCTTATATGGCAGGACTTTATTTATCTCGACACCGCAGGAGGCAGTAATCAACACCTTCGGTTCAGCATCTTCGATACGAACGGCAAGCTCATGAGGAGCAAACCCACCAAACACCACCGAATGCACCGCGCCTAGTCGAGCACAAGCCAGCATTGCCATTGCCGCTTCAGGAATCATTGGCATGTAGATCACCACACGATCACCTTTGGTAACGCCTTGCGTCGCTAACATACCTGCAACTTTAGCCACTTGGTCACGCAATTGATTGTAAGTGTATGAGGATTGATTTCCTGTAACTGGAGAATCGTAAATCAGCGCCGTATTGTCACCTCGTCCATTTTCACAATGGTAATCAAGCGCGAGCCAGCAGGTGTTCATCACCCCATCAGGAAACCAACGTTCAATACCGTTATCGTCAGTTTGTAATATCGTTTTTGGTGGTTCAAACCAATCTATCGCTTGTGCTTGCGTTTCCCAGAACGAATTGGGGTCTTCCCTAGCCCATTGATACTCGGTGATGTAATCTGTTTTTCTGTTCATTCGATTCGTAGCAGACATAGTGCCTCCTCCATGATTTATCCATTATTCCAAGCGCCTAGCTTTTGGCAGTAGCACTTGATTGCACTCTTTTCTCAGCGTTGTGTTCGTGAACATTTAACCGTTCACGACAGTCGCTTTACTTGGGAAAAGGCACACGAATGGCACCTTCCATGATCACTCGGGCACTACGACTCATAATCGCCCTTTCAATTTTCCAGCCACTTTCGCCTTGTATCGCTTTAGCACCCACTTTTAAGGTTCCTGATGGATGACCAAAGGTCACAAAATCTCGGGAACCCTCACCGACTGCCAAGTTCACTAACGTCCCCGGGACGCTTGCCGCTGAAGCAATGGCGACCGCAGCCGTACCCATCATGGCGTGGTGCAATTGCCCCATAGACAAAGCTCGCACCAGAAGATCAGTATCTTCGGCAGCAACCGATTTACCACTGGAAGCTTGGTACGCTTGAGGCTTAGTAACAAACGCGACTTTAGGAGTGTGCTGGCGTGATTCAGCTTGCTCTAGGGAATCGATAAGACCCATCGCTACTGCACCATGTGCTCGGATGGATTCAAACAGAGCCAAGGCTTTGGTATCACTATTGATATCTGATTGAAGTTCAGTGCCTTGGTAACCAACCGATTCAGCATCAACAAAAATGGTGGGTATTCCGGCATTGATGTATGTCGCTTTAATGCACCCCAGATCTGGAACATCTAAAAAATCGACAACATTCCCTGTTGGGAACATAGAGCCACTCGCGTCGGCGGGGTCTAGAAAATCAACTTGGATCTCCGCGGCGGGGAAAGTCACACCGTCGAGTTCAAAATCACCCAGTTCTTGGACTTCACCACCAGCGATAGGTACATGAACAATAATGGTTTTCTCTATGTTCACTTGCCATACTCGCACCTCGACCACACCGTTTTCTGGAATACGATTCGAGTCGACTAGGCCACTATGAATAGCAAATGGGCCCACTGCAGCAGACAGATTACCGCAGTTACCGCTCCAATCAACGAACGGCTTGTCTATTGCTACTTGGCCGAATAGGTAATCAACATCGTGATCGGCTTTACTGCTTTTCGAAACAATAACGGTTTTACTGGTACTGGATGTTGCACCACCCATGCCATCGGTTTGTTTGCCATAAGGATCTGGACTACCAATCACGCGCAGAAGTAATGCGTCTCGAGCTTCTCCGGCAACTTGCGCAGCTTCAGGTAAGTCACTTAAATTGAAAAAGACACCTTTGCTTGTTCCACCCCGCATATAGGTAGCAGGTACTTTTATCTGTTTGATGTTCATAACTAGCTCCTAATTTGCAAGAAAGTCTTTGGCGAAACGTTGCAATACGCCACCAGCGCTATAAACATTCACTTCGTCTGCGGTGTCTAGTCGGCAGGTCACAGGAACATCAAGCTTTTCACCGTTTTTACGAGTGATGACTAGAGCCAAATCAGAACCTGCTTCAATGTCGCCGTACACGTCGTAAAGCTCGGTGCCGTCCAGTTCTAAGGTATTGCGATTCGTTCCTACTTTGAACTGCAAAGGCAGCACGCCCATGCCAACCAAGTTGGTTCTGTGAATTCGTTCAAACCCTTCAGCCACAATCACTTCAACACCCGCTAAGCGCACCCCTTTGGCTGCCCAGTCACGTGATGAACCTTGTCCATAATCGGCCCCCGCCACGACAATCAAGGGTTGTTTACGGTTCATGTAGGTTTCTATCGCTTCCCACATTCGCGTAACTTGACCTTCGGGTTCAACTCTTGCTAATGAACCTTGCACGACTTCTCCAGCGTCCTTCACCATTTCGTTAAACAGCTTAGGGTTAGCGAACGTTGCTCGTTGTGCGGTTAAGTGATCACCTCTATGGGTCGCGTAAGAGTTAAAATCCTCTTCCGGCACTTCCATTTTGGTGAGGTATTCCCCCGCAGCGCTCGAAGCGAGAATCGCATTTGAAGGGGATAAGTGATCTGTGGTGATGTTGTCACCCAGAATAGCTAAAGGTCTCATCCCTGAAAGGCTTCGTTCCCCCGCAAGAGCCCCTTCCCAATAAGGTGGTCTTCGGATATAGGTACTTTGAGGTCGCCAGTCATAAAGCGGTTCAGTAGTCACCTGCTCCTCGTCTGGCTGGAACATTTTTACGTAGATTTGTTGGAATTGCTGAGGCTTAACATGCTCACCGACAACAGCATCGATCTCTGCATCACTCGGCCATAAATCGCTTAAGTAGATTGGCTTACCATAGTTGTCAGTGCCTAAGCTGTCTTTCTCGATATCAAAGCGAATCGTACCCGCCAAGGCATAAGCAACCACTAATGGCGGTGAGGCTAAAAACGCTTGTTTGGCATAGGGATGGATTCGACCATCAAAGTTTCGATTCCCTGACAACACAGCAGTTGAGTACAGGTCGCGGTCGATGATCTCTTGTTGGATTGTAGGATCCAACGCCCCACTCATTCCGTTACAGGTAGTACACGCATAACCCACGATACCGAAGCCTAATTGTTCCAGCTCAGGTAGCAAACCTGCCGACTCAAGATAGAGCTTGGCAACTTTAGAGCCCGGCGCAAATGACGTTTTCACCCACGGCTTACGAACTAATCCAAGCTGATTGGCTTTCTTAGCCACCAATGCTGCGGCTACCACGTTTCTCGGATTACTGGTGTTAGTACAAGAGGTAATTGCTGCGATAATCACCGCACCATCAGGCATCTGCTCGTCGCTGTACTGCTTAGCATGCTGCTCTTTCCAAGAAGCTTGGCTGATACCTTGTTCAGCCAGCTCTCTGGTTGGCAAACGACGATGTGGATTGGATGGCCCTGCTAGATTGCGCTCAACCTTCGATAAATCAAACTCTAATACACGTTCGTATTGAGCTGAGTCTAGATCGTCAGCCCATAGCCCGGTTTGCTTGGCGTAGCGTTCGACTAGTTCAACCTGCTCAGGCTCTCGACCAGTGAGTTTCAGGTATTGAATAGTCTGCTCATCGATATAGAACATACCCGCTGTCGCACCGTACTCTGGCGTCATGTTGGAGATGGTTGCGCGGTCACCAATGGTCAGTGCACGAGCCCCTTCACCGAAGAATTCCAAATAGCTTGAGACCACTCTCTCATTGCGAAGGAACTCTGTAATTGCGAGCACAATATCAGTCGCTGTAATGCCTTCTTGTCGTTGACCAGTCAGTTTAACGCCTACAATATCAGGCAATCGCATCATCGACGGACGACCAAGCATCACAGTCTCAGCTTCCAAGCCGCCCACACCAATCGCAATAACGCCTAGCGCATCAACATGCGGTGTATGGCTATCGGTACCAACACAAGTATCAGGGAAAGCGATGCCTTCTTTAGATTGAATCACCGGAGACATTTTCTCCAAGTTAATCTGGTGCATGATCCCGTTACCAGCAGGAATCACACTCACGTTTTTAAACGCGGTTTTACACCATTCAATAAAATGAAAACGGTCTTCGTTTCTGCGCTCTTCAATCGCGCGGTTTTTATCAAACGCTTCGTTATCAAAGCCTGCGTGTTCCACTGCCAGAGAGTGATCAACAATCAGTTGGGTTTCGACCACTGGGTTTACCTTGGCAGGGTCTCCGCCTTGGTCGGCAATCGCGTCTCTTAATCCAGCCAAATCTACTAGGGCTGTTTGACCAAGAATGTCATGACATACAACGCGCGCAGGATACCAAGGAAAATCTAAGTCGCTCTTGCGTTCAATGATCTGTTTTAAGCTGTCTTCAAGGGTTTCAGGATCACAGCGTCTTACTAATTGCTCTGCCAATACTCTCGACGTATAAGGCAAGGTTTTATAACTGCCCGGAGATATCGCTTCTACCGCTTCGCAAGCATCGAAATACTCTAAATGGGTTCCGGGTAAAAGTTTCCGGTACTGATTTTTATCAAGGTACTGAGCTTGTTCAAGTTTTACATCAGACATACATCCACCATTATCTGTTAAATTCTATTCGTTGGTTCTCGAGGCCTTATCACATGAAGATAACAGTCACCTCGAGATATAAGTCGGCTCGATATAGAGGACTAACGTAAATGGATAGGTAACCAGTCTTGATGCTCTGGCCCGGTGTAGTCTGCACTTGGACGAATGATGCGATTGTTTTCTCTCTGTTCGAACACGTGCGCCGTCCAACCTGTAAGGCGGCTCATCACAAAGATCGGAGTAAACAATTTGGTTGGGATGTCCATGAAGTGATATGCCGATGCATGGAAGAAGTCAGCATTACAGAACAAGCCTTTCTCGCGCTTCATAACCGCTTCAACACGTTCTGAAACGGCGTAAAGCTGTTTATCACCCACCTCTTGAGCTAGCTCTTTTGACCAACGCTTGATTAGCGCATTTCGTGGATCGCTCTCACGATAAATGGCATGACCGAAGCCCATGATTTTGTCTTTGTTAGCAAGCATCTGCATGATGTTAGTTTCTGCTTCATCAGCGGTTTGCCAATCTTGGATCATTTCCATCGCCGCTTCATTCGCACCGCCATGTAAAGGACCTCTCAACGTACCAATCGCTGCGGTGACACAAGAGTGGATATCTGACAGTGTGGATGCACACACACGAGCGGCAAAGGTTGAAGCATTAAACTCATGTTCCGCGTAAAGGGTTAGCGAGCAGTGCATCACCTTCTTATGAAGTTCACTAGGTGTTTTATCCGTTAGCATTTTCAAGAAGTAGCCACCCAGACAGGCTTCACTTTGATCTTCAGTATCTATTCGCACGCCATCATGGCTAAAGCGGTACCAATAACAAATAATGGCAGGGAAAAGCGCGAGCATTCGTTCAGTCGCAGGCAGTTGCTCGGAGAAGTCAGACTCTTGCTCTAGATTACCTAGCATTGAACAGCCCGTTCTCATCACATCCATCGGATGAGCGTCAGCAGGGATAAGCTCTAATGCTACTTTCAAAGGTTGAGGCAAGCCGCGCAGACCAACTAACAAGGCTTTGTAATCATCGAGCTCTTTTTCAGTGGGTAAGTGACCTCTTAGTAGCAGATGCGCCACTTCTTCGAACTGAGCATGATTAGCAAGGTCGGTTATGTCATAGCCACGGTAGGTCAAACCCGTTCCTGACTGGCCTACCGTACATAGCGCCGTGGTTCCCGCACTCTGCCCACGTAGACCAGCGCCACCGATTGCAGGTGCGCTTACTGGTGCACTTGCTGTTTTTGCGCTTTGTTGTTGGTTTTCTGTTGAAACCTTCTCGACAGGTGCTTTATCACTCAAAGATACAGACATGGTGAACTCCTTTTCTGTGTTAGCCGCCTGCACTCTTTGGTGCTGCCTGTTTATGTGTCCGATGATCTTTATCATCGGTACTGGATATGGCGACTAACCATTTCACGTTATTGGATTAAGTTGATTTTTGATTAATTGAAACTGGTTTACCCTTCACTTGAAAACAACTGATCAAGCTTGTTCTCGTAGTCGTGGTAATTAAGGTGTTCGTAAAGCTCTTTACGGGTTTGCATTGAATCCAACAGAGCTTCCTGATTACCTTCAACTAACAAGTGCTTGTAAACATTCTCAGCCGCTTTATTCATCGCACGGAACGCACTCAATGGGTAAAGCACCATATCGACACTTGATTGCGCTAACTCATTACAGTTGTAAAGTGGCGTTTGCCCGAATTCAGTTATGTTCGCGAGAATAGGCACATGCTTACCCGTTGCTGATTTCAAAGCTGCCGAGAACTTCACGTATTGGTCGAGTTGATTCATCGCCTCAGGGAAAATCATGTCTGCGCCCGCTTCAACACACGCAATCGCTCGTTCAATCGCACTGTCTATTCCTTCAACCGCCAATGCATCCGTACGAGCCATAATCACAAAGCTTTCGTCGGTTCTAGCATCAGTTGCAGCCTTAACTCTATCGACCATCTCTTGCTGACTTACAATCGCTTTATTTGGTCGATGACCACAGCGTTTCTGAGCGACTTGGTCTTCCATGTGGATTGCTGCTGCGCCTGCCTTCTCCATAGCGCGAATCGTACGTGCAATATTGAATGCGCCACCAAATCCCGTATCGATATCCACCAGCAATGGCAGATCACACGCGTTGGTAATACGTTCAACATCGACCAACACATCGTTCAATGTCGTTATACCTAAATCAGGCAAACCATAAGACGCATTGGCGATGCCTCCACCCGACAAATAGATCGCCTGATGCCCTAAGTTCTTTGCCATCATCGCGCAATACGGATTCACCGTACCCACGATCTGCAATGGGTCGTTGTCTTGCACAGCTTGTCGGAACTTTGCTCCTGCTGATAACTTCATAATGACGCTCCCTGTTAATTGTTTATTTCTAGCTAATCTTTAAGACTTACGGCTTTTGGTTATCGCCAGCACTGATCCGCTGACAGGTTCCAATGGTCGCTTAATCAAGATCTTTGGATTGAATTTGTTCTTCTATAAGCAATCGACTACCCGAGATGTGTCGTCGCATTAGCATTTCTGCTAGCTCTTCATCGCGATTACGAATCGCTTGTAGGATGTATTTGTGTTCATCGAGCGCCTCTTTTGGTCGAGACTGAGCCCTAGGCGATTGATAGCGGTACATGCGTAATAGGTGATAAAGCTCATCACACAGCAGCGAAATGAGTTTGCTGTTACGACTCGCTTTGATAATGCGGTAATGGAAATCAAAATCCCCATGTTGATGAAAGTAAGAAGAACCTTCGACTTCATCGATGTGCTTTGAGTGTGTCGACAATAATCCTTCAAGCCCGATAAGCTCTTCTTGTGTGATATGTCGCGCTGCTAGGCGAGCCGCCATGCCTTCCAATGCCTCTCGCACCGCGTAAAGCTCTAGCAGTTTGTCTGCAGAAAAAGTAATAACTCGAGCGCCGACATGAGGAATTCGCTCAATAAGCCCTAGCCCTTCCACACGCATTATCGCTTCACGTAATGGACCTCGACTTACCTCGAAGCGTTTAGCCAGTTCAGGCTCCGAGATCTTACTGCCCGGTGCTAATTCACCGTTAACAATCGCCTCAACGAGGTACTCAGTCAGATTTTCCGACTTGGTGTTTTCTTTGTCGCTCACACGTGTTTTCGTGTTTGCACTTAAGGTGAGATCTTTTATCGCAGTATTCATATTCACGCTGCTCACTTCTGATTGCCGACTCTAACTGTCAACAATTTCATAACATGAACATAAAATACACGATCGAATTGTCGACAATCAAGTAGATTGTCGACAATTTAGACTAAGGTAGTATTTTTTATAGACGATAAAGTTTGTTAGAAAACACGATAATAATGACTTAACCAACTGTTAATAAATGAATTAACCTAGGAGAAGCTCAACAAACCCTTACTTACCCTACAATTATTAGAAACCGATGTGTCGACAACTTGCCATCCACCTTTTAGAGATAGTATTCATTTCTACTCATCAGCGATTTAGACCAAAAAAAAGAGAAGCAATGATCGCCTCTCTTTATTATTCACAAGGTTAACACTCTTAAAATAAGTTAATCACGAGACATCAACATGGTGCTTGCCAATAACGACATTCCTATTAGCACAACCCCTAAGTTACCAATCTCACCAGCAAGTCCTAGTCCCCCACCAATTAAACAGTAATAAAACAATCCTAGAACCGCCCCTGCCGTGCCTGCTTGCTGTTTATAATTGACCAACGCCGTACTGAATATATTAGGACTTGCCATACCAAACCCTACAACCACAGCAGCCATTCCTAGTAGAAACCAAAGGCTGTCTTGGTAAAAGTACACCTGAACAGCCCCAACAAAGCTGATTAACACCGCGATCTGAATGAGTCGTTGGGAACCCCATTCTTTTACTAGCAATCGTTTATTCATCGAGCTTCCTAAAACGGAGGCAGCCGCCAAGATCACGCCACTGTAACCAAATTCTATGGAACTTAAGCCAAATTGGCTGAACATAAATGGTGCTAAAGAATAATAGCTAAACATCATGACATTAAAGCAAGCCACAAGAATCGCACTTTTCCAAATATCCCTATCTTTTAGCATTACCGTGAAAATACCAATAAAGCTGACTGTTTTAGTATCAGCAGGTTTCGTTTCGGGTAAAGAAAAGGCCGATACGATCAGCAATATAAAAGCCATGACAAGCAGTAAACTGAACACCACTAAGTGTCCAAAATATTCAGCAATCAATCCTCCTGACATTAAGCCAACAACAGGGCTGATTGATACTGCAACAATTGCTAGCGAAAACACTTTCCCTAGCTCTTTGCCTTCATAGCTATCTCGCAGTATTGTTTGACCAATAACTGAACCTACCGCTGCCCCAAAAGCTGAAACAACCCGCGCAATCATGACCATATCAAATTGAGTTGCCGTGATGGCTAACAGGCAACCAACACCATAAGTAAACAAACCACACAACATCGCTTTTCTGCGGCCAATAAGATCAGAAACTCGCCCCCAAAAAACAACACCCACAGCAAAAGCAATAAAGTAAATCGACAAGGTTTGACTTGCACTTGCCATTGATACACCAAAATAATCAACTAAGTGCGGCAATACTGGGCTGTAGATAGTTTCAACAATTTGGGGGAACATCAGCAGAATGATGATCAGTCCCATATGGGGTTTTTTATTCATATTATTCTCTTCTAAAACTGGAATAAGAGAAGTATATGGATTTCATTTGTGTTCAAATATCAACAGTAGAACAACAAACATCAAAATAAGGACAAATCATGTTGATCGATGACAACACACCTTTTTATGTTGATGGAATGCCCTATCCCTTTGTCGGCATTGCCGCCCAAGTCGGCAGGCACGATTCTGGTATGCATACACACAACCGTGCACAATTGTTATTTGCACCACACGGTTGCATCAGTATTACCCTCGACGGAATGCATTGTGTGTTGCCGCCCACCAAAGTTGCCTGGATACCCGCGGGAATTGAGCATTGTGCAACCATGACCAATGTCGTGGCCTATCGTTCGCTTTATTTTGATCCTCTTCGCATTAAAAACTTGCCTGAAGAGTTAAGTATTCTTAACGTCACACCACTACTAAAGGAGTTGATCGAACGAATGGCTTTTTGGGATTGGGATAAACCTAATGAAGAGCAACAAAACACATTGGCGTTGTGTTGCGAGGAACTTTCTTACGCAGAAAGGAACGAGCTAACGCTGCCTTTACCCAAAGATAAACGATTAGCGTTGTGGTTAGAAAAAGTAAAACTAGGAACACAGTTACCTCAACCACTCAATGAAATGGCCAAGCATATTGGAGCAAGCAGCAAGACCGTAAGCCGATTATTCATCAAAGAAACGGGGATGCCTTACCAAGCTTGGCGTCAACAATGGAGGCTGTTAAGTGCCATTGAGCAATTGTCAGAAAAAAAGAGTGTCTCTGCGGTTGCCCACGAGTTAGAGTTCTCCAGTGACAGTGCGTTTATTCATTTCTTTAAGCAACACACCGGAGAAACCCCAACTCACTACATGAAGTGACGTCAACAGCCATTCATGCTTTCTGGCAAAGTTAAGCAGCGACGCCTTCAACTACATATTTTGATAGGTCTATATGATCGATCTGTTCCGGTTTTAAATACGTTTCGGCATAACGGATATGTGTCCCGCTAGTTAGAAACAACCTAAACAGTTCTATATCGAGATGCTCGTCCAACGCCATTTTGTACATGATGTCGACAGCAACACTGATTGGCTTCGCTTTCTTGTACGGCCTATCCGCAGCAGTTAGCGCCTCAAAAATATCCGATATCACGAGAATACGTTCTGGAATTGAAAGATCATCGCCAGTTAACCTCCTTGGATACCCAGTGCCTTTGAGTGTTTCATGGTGCGTCGAAGCATAGCGAGGAACACGGCTTAGTTCTTTCGGGAATGGCAGGTTCTCAAGCATCTTAATCGTGCCAAGCATATGCTCATTTATCTTGAATCGGTCTTCAGCAGTTAACGTGCCACGTGCAATGCTCAGATTGTAGACTTCGCCTAAGTTGTATAAGTGCTCCGGCACATCCATTTTGATTTGATATTTCGGGTCGAACTCTAACGGCCTATCTCTTTTCACTATATGTTCAGGCTTATCACTTAACAGCAGCTCTGTCGCTGGCAAGCTTGAACTCGATTCTCGATTCAAGGCTTCTATCGGTGATAGACCAAGTTGGTCATCAAAATTACGCATCCAAGTCGTCTCAGCTATCGAACGAATACGAGCAACTTTGTCGTCACTCATGAACTCACCACCAACGTTCGACGTAGCGATAAAGGCAAAGTCATCTTGTAGCTGCTGCTTCGTTGCCGTAAGTTCATCGGCTATCAGTTGCGTTGATAGCGTACCATCAAGTTGTTTTCTCAAAGCGGTGATTTCCGCATCACGCCAAAGTACTTCAAATCGAGTTCTCACCTCGTGGATTCGGTTGTAGTTCGCTTCTAACTTCGTACCTTTATCGACGATGTGTTCCGGTGTCGTGATCTTGCCACAATCATGAAGCCAAGCCGCAATTCTAAACTCACGGCGTTCGTCATCATTTTTAAACTCAAAGTCTTTGAAGTGCTCAGACTGCGATTGTTCCGCCGCGTCAGCCAGCATCAAGCCGAGTTCTGGTACACGATTACAATGCCCTGCCGTATAAGCGGACTTATCATCGATCGCTTGAGCGATGAGCTTGATAAACGACTCAACAAACGCCTCTTGCATCTGTTCATGTCGTTTAATCTCCATAGCCATATCTTTTACAGCAACAGATAATTCCCACACTTCTTTGATTCGAGTATCAAGAACTGTCACGTTGTCATAATCACGCAGCTTAACCTTATGAGTCTCTTCCTCTAATTGGCGAATTGGATGCACTATCGGCGCACCAAAAACCCAAGCAATAGGCAACGTCAAACTCATCAGTAACACCGTTACACCAACAGAGGTTGCTAGACGTTTATTGACTGTACTGAAGACTTCAGATTCGGGAATCAATACCGCAAAATACTCAGAGTAGTGTTCGCCCGTGTCTATTTTCTTTAAATAGAGATGCTTGATCTCGCCATTCAACTCTACCCTTACCATACTGCCTTCAACCGTTGCTTCCTTAGTCAAATCATAAAGTTCAGTATAAGGAACCGTCGTATTCGTATTAAAGCCGGTATCATGCAGCCACTTTTTCGCTAAGGCATCAATTTGTTCACCACTTAACTTACTGATAGCTTGATCAATGATTGGGAGCAATTGTTTATGCTTGCTCTGCAGCACCAAATGGAATTGGTTTGAGTAGTTCTGTTTTAGATCTTCTAGAGTCCCATTGACAACAAGGCCTGGCTGGAAAAACCTATCTAATGCAAACGAGAGTACGGGTTCTGCTTCTAAGAAAGCAAAGTTCTCTTCGCTTTCAATTGAATTAAATGCAGACTCTAGGTTTTCAAATTCAACTAAATCAATGTTCGGAAAATCCTCTCTCAACTTAGGAATAATTGACCACCCAGATAAAATGGCAACTTTTTTACCCTCAAGCTCGGCATAATTAGTGACAACCTTCGCGCCGACCCTTGTCACGATAGAAAATGGCAATTCATAAATTGGAGTCGTGTATAGGCCATCTATGCCATTATTTTTATAATGTTGAACCGATTGCAGGCCATCAATACTTCCTTCTTGAAACTTACTGACAAGCTCGCCCCAAGAGAAACCATTAACAAATTCAAACCTGATCCCTGTCATCTCACCAATCATTTTAAGAAGGTCTATCGCATAGCCGTTTGGTTTTCCCGCCACTGAAAAGTCCATCGGCCCCCAATCATTTTGATTAGACACTAACAGCGGAGGGGTATCGTTAATCAAGGCTTGCTGCTCAGACGATAGCATCAATGTTGATACATCAAACTCCGATTCCTGATTGTTAACCTTGAGGTTAGACGCAATAATATTACCCGATTTCGAATATAAGAAAGACTCAACCTTACTGTCTTCTGCTAAGCCAAGCGCCGTACCCGATAGTTTGCTAGCTAAAGAAGACAACACAATATCAATACCAATCACATGTTGAACTTCAGATTCGATTTTCGAATCAAACGCTAAAGAATAAGTTTGCCCGGTAATTTGTAAATGCTGGAAAAGATATGGCTGAGTTTTTTCGACCGACTGAACATTGGCAGAAACATACCAAGGCCTGGTTGTTGGAAGGTAGTTGCTCTGCTCCGTAGTTGAGTTTCTTAGCGTAAACTCTTGGTCAAAATATTTCGTCGTACGGACGCGCTCCTCCCCTATATTATGAATCTCAACCACAACCCAACGGTCCTTTTGTTGTGCACCGATTTTTTCTCTAACGACAGGGGCAGATTCTAGATTAATAATTTGGAGGAAGTTTTCATTAGATGAGCCAATGTAAATACTATAAAAGAGAGGGTTATCTTTAATTGCTTCTGAAAGAATACTACGCGACTCTTCTTTCGATATTTTGTTACTTATAGAACGTTTCACTGAAGAAAGTAAACGCGCGGTATTGGCTGCGTCAGAATCAACCGCGCCGATATAGTTACTCAGCTCTTGGGACACCATCGTCAACTTTGATAGGGTATTCTCAGTCGCCATTTTTTTACTGAAGTAATATTGCAGTGAAACCGCAACAACAGCGGTAAGAAATGTCGCGAGTAAAAACATTCCTCCAACAGTAAATCGTAACGAAATTTTTTTGTCTGTCATTATTCGATCCTTGAATAACCACTAGCTCAGAAATGTAACGTGCCAGCTATAATCATATTATTACAGTAGCACTGCACACCTAGCAACATATTATTCTATATATTAAAGAGCGCCTCTCCATATCACTCTTTGTGTCGCAATAAGTACCCTCTTTAATGATACACAGCAGTATAAAGCGACCAACAGTCAAAAAAATGTTCACATAAACTCAAGAAAAACCTAGTTATTATTGCTAGAAGAATCCTACAGCCACGTCCCCGTGAACTTTATGAACAATATTAATCCAATGTTCTTTATTCTCAATATCGCCGCATTACAGACATTTCGTTAACACACCGTTAACTTTAACGTCATCTACTAAGCAATACCCTATTCGTGTATTTAGTAGCTGGATATAAAACATAAGTTTCTCTCCATTGAAGAGATCCCCTACATAAGGAACGTGAACCATGTTCAAGGCACTGAAACCTACTCTTGCGGCTTCTATTATCGCAGCAACCTTTTCTTTCAACACTTTTGCTGCTGACGTAGAAAAAATCCACTTCCTAATCCCTGGCGGCGCTGGTGGCGGTTGGGATATGACAGCTCGTGGTACGGGTGATGTATTGGTGAAATCAGACATCGTAGAAAATGTCTCTTTCCAAAACCTTTCTGGTGGTGGCGGCGGTAAAGCGATTGCTCACCTAATCGAGACGGCTCAACGCCAAGAAGACACGCTAATGGTGAACTCAACGCCTATCGTTGTTCGTTCACTAACGGGGATCTTCCCACAATCTTTCCGTGACCTAACTCCTGTAGCAGCAACCATTGCCGATTACGGTGCAATCGTCGCGTCTGCGGATTCTAAGTACAATACTTGGGAAGACGTCGTTAAAGAGTTCGAAACCAACCCACGTAAAGTGAAAATTGCTGGTGGTTCAGCTCGTGGCAGCATGGACCACCTTGTGGTTGCGGCAGCGTTCAAAGGCGAAGGTTTTGATGCTAAAAAAGTACGTTACATTGCCTACGATGCTGGCGGTAAAGCGATGGCGGCACTGCTTTCTGGCGAAACACAGCTGCTTTCTACTGGCCTTGGTGAAGTGCTAGAGATGTCTAAATCTGGCCAAGTAAAAGTGCTTGCTGTGACGGCGCCAAAGCGTCTTGACGCTGCACCTAACATCCCAACACTGACTGAGTACGGCAACGAAACCGTATTCGCTAACTGGCGTGGTTTCTTTGCAGCACCTGGCACAAGCCAAGCGAAGATCGACGAGTGGAATGTAGCGCTTGGCAAAATGTACAAAACCGATGAGTGGCAAGTGGTTCGTGACCGTAACGGTTGGATCGACAACTACAAAGCTGACAAAGATTTTTACGCCTTCCTAGAAGATCAAGAAAAACAGATGGGCGACCTAATGCGTGAGCTTGGTTTCTTGAAATAACCAACAACCATAGAGGGCCTATGTGCCCTCTTACTCTTTCCTTGTTTCGCCGTGCATGAGTTAACTTCAAACTCCTTTGTTTATTCGTAGACGTATTACTAACGCTTGCCGATTCGTTGTAAACGCAAGTGGCTGATAAACCAGTACCGTAATTCGCTTACCTTTGGTTAGTGATCCCAGACATTTCATTAACTCGCTCATGTACGGCTTTTTTACTTTTTATACCACCCCAAATGGAGTTGGATATGTCGGACTTACCAACCAAATTTCTGAGTAAGGAATCTTTGCTTTCGAAGGATCGCATCGGAGCCATGCTCTTTATGCTTGCGTGTTTATGCTATGGCTACCAAACCACGCTGATTCCTTTGTTCCCCGGTGACGAGTACGAACCCTTCACAGCAAGAACCTTACCTATCCTGCTAACGTTTATCGGCATTGGCCTTTCGTTGATCCTGCTTATAACCGGACAGCCAGATAAAAAAGTCACATGCGACACTACGCCGTTGAACTGGAAACTGCTTATTGGCTTCTTGGTGTTAATGGCTCTGTACGGTGTTGGGCTGACTTATCTTGGCTTTGTTTTAGCAACCAGCTTCTTCTTACTTGCAGGCTTTTACCTACTGGGTGAGCGCCGCAAAGCTGTCTTATTTGGCGCGTCGTTTCCTTTCGTTATCGCGTTCTTTCTTTTATTAACTCAAGGCTTAGATATCTACCTAGAGCCTGGTTTAATCTTCACTCTTTGGTAGGGATAACATTATGTTAGACGGAATTTTACAAGGACTTTCGACCGCCGTGATGCCAATGAACATCATGATGGTAATTGTTGGCTGCTTTGTTGGTACCTTTATTGGGATGCTACCGGGACTCGGTCCAATTTCAGCAATCGCGTTGATGATCCCGATTACATACGGCCTAGACCCTTCTTCTGGCCTAATCTTGATGGCTGGTGTGTACTACGGCGCTGTATTTGGTGGCTCGACGTCATCAATATTAATCAACGCTCCAGGTTGTTCTTCAACGGTAGTAACCGCATTCGATGGCTACCCGATGGCACAAAAAGGCCAAGCGGGTAAAGCACTTGCACTCGCGGCTTACTCTTCTTTCACTGGTGGCACACTTTCGGCAATCATGCTTTTGATTGCGGCTCCGGCTTTAGCCAGCGTGTCATTGAGCTTCCAGTCTTCAGACTACTTCGCATTGATGTTGTTAGGTTTATCGGCAGTAGCGGCGTTTGCGGGCCCAGGTCAGGTAATCAAGGCATGGATGATGACCATTCTTGGTTTGATGCTGTCTACTGTTGGCATCGACAAAGGCGTTGGTGTTGAGCGTTTCACGTTTGGTCTAACAGACCTGATGGATGGCTTTAGTTTCCTACTTCTTGCTATGGCAACCTTCGCTTTAGGTGAGACTTTAATGGGTATTTTGAAACCGGAGAAAGACACTAGCGGCGAAGAAAGCCAAAAGATGGCTGATATTGGTAGCATGAAAATTACCAAAGAAGAGTTCAAAGAAGTGGCGCCAGTTTCGATTCGCTCTTCTATTCTCGGTTTCTTTACCGGTGTTCTACCGGGCGCAGGAGCCACTATTGCGGCATTCCTAAGTTACGGTATGGAACGTAGCCTTGCGCCAAAAGACAAACAGAAAGAGTTTGGTAAAGGCAGTATTCGTGGTCTTGTTGCTCCTGAATCTGCAAACAACGCAGCTTCGAGTGGTTCATTCGTTCCGCTACTGACGCTTGGGATTCCCGGCTCTGGTACTACCGCAATCATGCTTGGCGCCCTAATCGCATACGGTATTCAGCCGGGCCCTCGCTTGTTCGTTGAACACCCAGATGTATTTTGGTCAGTAATTATCTCGATGTACTTTGGTAACATCGTACTGGTTATCTTGAATCTGCCTTTAATCCCTTACATCTCTAAACTGCTCGCGGTACCAAGAACGGTACTACTGCCAATGATTATCTTCTTCTCAATCACAGGCGTGTACTTGGTGTCTTTCAACACGATGGATGTTTTTGTAATGCTCATTGTTGCTATGGTTGCGATTGCGCTGAGGTTAGCTAACTTCCCACTTGCCCCATTACTCCTAGGTTTTATCCTTGGTGGATTAATGGAAGAGAACCTACGACGTGCATTGATGATCAGCGATGGCGAGCTGAGCTTCCTATGGGAACGACCAATCACGATGACGTTCACTATTCTGGCTGTGCTGGTACTATCTAGCCCAATCTTAGTAAAACTATTTAGAAGCTTTAAATCGAAGCCAGTAGAAGTGTAAAACTCTACCAATTCAACGAAACCTCAACGAAAGGAGCCATTGGCTCCTTTTTTCGTATCAGCACTTCAAAAAAACCGCAGCTCTAAGATGGTAGCAAACTCACAATCCGACTCCTGAAAAACACATATCCCTGATATTAATAACAAAATCAAGTAAGGTGATTCATCATTTAACGCATTGGATTCAAAACTATGGATTGGTTGATTCTATTCTTATCGGGAGTGACTGGCGGTGTGCTCAACTCAATTGCGGGTGGCGGTAGCTTCATCACCTTCCCTGCTCTTTTGTTCGCTGGAGTTCCACCAATTGCAGCCAACGCGACCAATACCTTTGCTTCATGCGCTGGCTACATTAGCGGAGCCTACGCTCTACGCCACGAAATTCAATCTGGTACTAAGCAGCTAAAACTGACCATTGGTTTGTGTGTAATTGGTGGTGGCATCGGAGCATTTCTACTGCTGCACACACCAGAAGCCCTGTTCACTCAATCCGTTCCTTGGCTACTGCTATTTGCTGCTTTGCTTTTCACGTTTGGTGGCACACTCAATAAATGGCTTAAGCAAGCAACAGTAAAACATAAGCACGCCACCAGCGCAGGGGTATTCTTTTCCGCTTTATTGCTTTTGGTCGTGTGTATCTATGGTGGTTACTTTAACGCAGGTTTGGGGATAGTAACGTTGAGTTACTTAGCTCTGGCTGGTTACACCAACATCAACGTAATGAATGGCATCAAATTGCTCGTGTCTGCGTGTGCATCACTCGCGGCAATCGTGTTCTTTGTTGTGAATGGTTCGATTGATTGGCCGTCAGGCATGGCCGTTTTGTTTGGGACATTGGTTGGTGGTTACTATTCAGCAAAAGTTTCTCGCCGTATCCCACAACAATATGTTCGTACCACAGTGATCATCGCGAGCTTTTTGATCACCGCTTACTTTTTTATACAAATTAGGTTTTATGCTAAGTAGGCCCTATACCAACTAGGTCTTGTGTTAAGTAGGTTCTATGCTAGCTAGGTTTGTACCAACTAAGTTCTATGCTAACTGGATTTAATGTCAACTAAACCGAGTGCTGCTCTAGGCTTCAAACCGGATGGAGAGACCGAAACAAACACCCTCTTAATATCTATCTCGTTATTTTATTGCTTATAAAATAGCCAAGGCAAAATGTGTGAGGCGAGTCCTTCAATTAGCAAATTTGATAACAATTTAGACTGTTTTTTAGCCTTTATTTTGCCAAAGGTGGGATAATTCTCCTGTCGAAGGTGAGACTTCATTAGGAGGCGTTATGAACATTAAACTCGGTCATGTCATGTCATCAAGTCGACTCATTTGCTTTGTCGCTTTTCTTGCTGCCACATTCGCGTGGATCTTAAAAATGCCCGCTCTGTTTTCTGTGTCAGCGCTATTCTTGCTGATCAGCGCCATTGTTTATGTCGTTGACCTTTGGAAGAATCAAAGAAAGAACCGCGAAGCTTAAGACGAACGACTAAAGCGACACGCATTAAAAAAGGAGCACTTAGGCTCCTTTTGTATTTTATGCTTATCGCTTTAGTTGATTAGGCTATTTCGACGGCTTTCTATTAGCGATAGCCTTACTTAGCGACGCATTTCTATTAACGACGAAAGTTACGACCGTTACCGCCGCGGCGCTCTTTAAATGCAGACGCTGCTTTAGCTTGTGATGCTAGAATCGATTCAACCGTCAATTCCATTGGCTCACGAGGTTCTAACCCATGGCGGAACGTACGTGAACGCGGAGGCATCTGGTATTCGATATCTGAAGCTTTAGGCATGCGCTTGAAACGGTAAAGGTAGAAGTTCTCAACCTTCTCACGAGCCCACTCTGTTTTCTTCAAGTACTTAACGGCGCTTGCTACTGTCGGCTTAGTGTTAAAGCAGTTCATGCGCATTGCTGCATCCAAAATTCCCCAACCATAATGATCCACTAATTCAGTGATCATAGCATCTAGCTTTAAGCCGTGCAGTGGGTTGTTTTGTTGCAGTTCGATTCTTTCTTCTTCAGTCATATCTTTACCTTTTCCAAGGCAACTAAAGGCCTTGAATATACTCTAGAACACCGTCATCACTGACCATATCTAGCTCAATCATTTGGGCATATCATCCATTGCCCTTATCTATGCCTTTATGATGGCATAAAGCATGCTCGTTATCCTATTTATCTTTCAATTTAATTTTAAAATGGTCACTTATCATCCTAAGGTTGCGTGCAATACCGCCATGCACTCCCGACGAGTACTTCTCTTAGATTTCGACCAAATTCGTTCAAGTTAACAAAAACCATGATAGAAGCATGAAATATCCCTAATTTAAGTAATGAATTATAAACTTATTAGAACGCAGTGTTGCTAATTAACAGCGCGATGCTATGTTAGAAGTGGTATAGAAACCTACAAATAACGATACTAAACAATGATATAATTATAAATAAAGGTTGGCTTTGACCATGTTTGACTACTCCAAAATCAGTAGAGTAGCCGCCCAAGATAAAGACATTATCGCCATCGTTGATGATCTCTTTCGGCTAGCTCGCGAACATTACCCCATTCTGTCTAGGCTCTCGGTTGTGCTATGCAACGAAAATAGAGCGTCGAATTACTTTGTTTCGGACACTCTGTGCCAAGAAGCCGAACATCGCCATGTCGAGCAAGAACTTACGCCAGAATCGGCTTTGTCGCGCATGGCTGAGTCTTTAGATACCCGGATCATCAACGACCTCACCACCATTAGCTCAACCAAACAAATATCTCACCTACTCGATCTCGGTCATCAAAGCAGTTATACAACACCGATTCATCATCAAGAAAGTAATCTTGGGTTTGTGTTTATCAATGCTTCATCGACAGGATTTTTTGCTAACCAAACTATTCAGTGTGATATCGCCTATCTCACTCAAGTCATCTCTAGCCTTTTCGTTCAGTGGTTTGAGCGCCAGCGTCACTTTCAATCTTCTTTAGCGATCGCTTTAAATATGGGTCATGCTCGAGATCCAGAAACCAAAGAACACCTAATTCGCATGGGTAAATACAGTGAACAAATTGCTCGAACTCTGTCGCACACCAAAAGAGAAATTACCCATCAATTCATTCATCGAATCCGGTTATATGCGCCCTTTCACGACATCGGAAAGTATCGAATTCCAGATAAGGTGCTATTCAGTAGCGCGCGTTTCAATGAAGAAGAAAGAAACATCATGAACAATCACACCTTGTATGGCGAAGAGATGATTGATGACGTGGTTGCCCTTTCCCACCACAGCTCGATGTGCAGCGAAGAGATTCAATTCATCAAGAATATTGTGCGCCACCATCATGAACGGTTTGATGGCTCTGGATTGCCTGATGCTTTGAGTAACACAGCGATACCGCTAGAGGCTCGAATAGTGACATTAGCCGATGTATTCGATGCGCTGATGAGCAAAAGAGCTTATAAGCACGCGTGGTCACTCGATGAAGTGATGGAATACATAGAGGCGCAGAACGGTTCAATGTTCGACCCAGAGTGTGTTGTGGCTCTTAAACAGAACCTAGACGGCTTTATGGCAATTCGGGAGCAATACAATGACGATGCTCAGCCGCATTTAATGACAGCTTAAACTATGACACCTTTGTTATTCAGGCCTAAGTAAGAGAACGTGAACCAACAAAAAAGGATGCCAATTGGCATCCTTTTGTTTTCTAGTTTTCAGCTGAAAGAACGAACGTGTTCTTTACTGATTCTAACTAACGATTATACGTCGTAAGTTGTAGAAGCAGTGTCGCCGCCTGTACCAGTCCAGTTTGTGTGGAAGAATTCACCACGTGGACGGTCAGTACGCTCGTAAGTGTGAGCACCGAAGTAGTCACGTTGAGCTTGTAGAAGGTTCGCTGGAAGACGAGCTGTAGTGTAGCCGTCTAGGAACGTTAGTGCAGAAGTCATACATGGCATTGGGATACCAGATTCCATAGACTTAGCTGCAACTTTACGCCAAGCGCCCATGCAGTTGTCTAGGATGCCTTTGAAGTATGCATCTGAACCTAGGAATGCGATCTCTGGGTTCGCTTCGTAAGCATCACGAATGTTGCCTAGGAATGCAGAACGGATGATACAACCGCCACGCCACATAAGAGCAACGTTACCGTAGTTTAGATCCCAGCCGTTTTCGTTCGACGCTTCACGCATTAACATGAAACCTTGAGCGTAAGAGATGATCTTAGAAGCAAGTAGAGCCTGACGAATTGCATCAACCCACTCTTGCTTGTCGCCTTCAACTGGAGCAACAGTCTTGCCGAACAGTTTCTCAGCTTCAACACGTTGATCTTTAAGTGCAGACAGGCAACGAGAGAATACAGACTCAGTGATTAGAGTCAGTGGGATACCCATGTCTAGTGCGTTGATACCTGTCCATTTGCCTGTACCTTTTTGGCCAGCAGTGTCTAGGATCTTCTCAACTAGCGCTTCACCGTCTTCATCTTTGTAACCAAGGATGTCAGCAGTGATTTCTACTAGGTAGCTGTCTAGCTCAGTTTTGTTCCAGTCAGCAAATACAGCCTGCATTTCGTCGTGGTTCATACCTAGGCCATCTTTCATGAACTGGTATGCTTCAGTGATAAGCTGCATGTCACCGTATTCGATGCCATTGTGAACCATCTTAACGAAGTGACCAGCACCATCGTTACCAACCCAATCACAACAAGGCTCACCTGCGTCAGTTTTCGCAGAGATACCTTGGAAGATAGGCTTAACCGCTTCCCAAGCTTCAGGAGAACCGCCTGGCATGATAGAAGGACCGAAACGAGCGCCTTCTTCACCACCAGAAACACCCGTACCGATGAAGTGGATGCCTTTCTCGCGAAGAGCAGCAACACGACGGTTAGTGTCTGGGAAGTTAGTGTTACCACCATCAATGATGATGTCGCCTTTGTCTAGAAGTGGTACAAGCTTGTCGATGAACGTGTCTACAACGTCACCAGCACGAACCATAAGCATCACTTTACGTGGCGCTTCTAGCTTCTCAACTAGCTCTTCTAGAGAGTAAGCACCAACAATGTTAGTACCTTTAGCTGGGCCTTCTAGGAACTCGTCTACTTTAGCAGCAGTACGGTTGTGAGCCACAACTTTGAAGCCGTGGTCGTTCATGTTTAGGATAAGGTTCTGACCCATTACTGCTAGGCCAATTACACCGATATCACCTTTCATTATTTTATCTCCTTGCGGCTATTCGCACTTATGCGATAGCACTTGCTGCATTTGAATCTAGGAACCACTCTGTTTCGCCAGTTTTAGACTGGATTTTTGCTGCCGGGTAAGGCAGTTCTGAAGCAGGAGTTGTATGAATTTCTTTAACGATCTCAACTTTACCTGCACCCAGTACTAGGTAGCTGATTCGTTTTGCTGCTTCTAAAACTTTCGCCGTTTTAGAAACACGGATTTGACCCGACTCTGGGTGAGAAGCTAATACAGATAGGTTCTCATCTTGGTAGTCAGTTGCACCCGGGAATAGTGAAGCTGTGTGGCCGTCTGCGCCAACACCTAGCAGAATCCAATCAAAAACTGGCGTGCCGTTTTCTGTTGGAATCACATCTGCCATTTCTTTCGCGAAACGTTCTGCTTCTGCTTTAGGCTCATCTTCACCACGGATGCGGTGGATGTTCTCTGCAGGCAGGTTTACGTTTGTAAACTCTTTTAGTTTCGAAAATAAGAGTGTATTCGCTTCACCGAAGTTGCTTTCCGCATCGTCTGGTGCCACGCAACGTTCGTCGCCCCACCAGAAATGAAGGTTATTCCATTGAATACCTTCTGCGTATGGTGCTTGAGCTAAAAGCTTGAAAAGCATTTTTGGCGTGCTGCCACCCGACAATGAAATGTGAACAGGTTTGCCCTGCTCGCTGTATGCTTTCATTTCATTTGCTAGGTTTTCAACGACCAATTCAGGCGTTGCAAAGATCTTGTGATTGATCATAGTTCGCAGTAATCCGTGTCTGTTAAGTTTTTGCATGGGAAACGCCATGCGCGGCCATCACGCTGCAGAAGCTCATCGGCTTCTTGCGGGCCCCAAGTACCACAAGCATAGCCAAACAGTGCTTGAGGGTCTTGTTTGAGATCTAAGATCGGTTGAACGTACTTCCAACATGCTTCTACTGCATCGGTACGTGCAAATAGAGTCGCATCCCCGTTCAGCGCATCAAGAAGAAGACGCTCATAAGCCGTCAGCATTTGAGTTTCAGGCAAGTCAGAGTAAGAGAAGTTCATTTTCACTTCTTTTGCTTTGAAGCCTGCACCCGGCTCTTTCAAACCAAAGCTCATCTGAATACCTTCATCCGGTTGGATACGGATAATCAGCTTATTCTCTGGTGCATCTTGACCAAACACTGGGTGTGGCGTGTTCTTAAAGTGAATCACGATTTCAGTCACACGTGTTGGTAAGCGTTTACCCGTACGTACGTAGAAAGGAACACCATTCCAACGCCAGTTGTTGATGTGTGCTTTAAGACCAATGTACGTTTCAGTACGAGAGTCGTCTGCGACACCATGCTCTTCGCGGTAACCAGGCAAGTGCTGACCACGAACGTCTGATGCTGTGTATTGACCTAGAACCAAATCTTTACGCAGGTCGTCTTCTTCCAGTGGTTTCAGACACTGAAGTACTTTAACCACTTCGTCACGAATAGAATCCGCATTGATTTGTGCAGGCGGTTCCATGCCAACCATTGCTAATACTTGTAGCAAGTGATTTTGGAACATGTCACGAACTGCACCAGAACCGTCGTAGTATCCGCCACGCTCTTCAACGCCAAGGAACTCAGCACCTGTGATTTCAACGTATTCAATGAAGTTACGGTTCCACAGTGGTTCAAACATCGCGTTTGAGAAACGAAGCACTAGAAGGTTTTGAACCGTCTCTTTACCAAGGTAATGGTCGATACGGTAGATCTGGTGTTCTTGGAAGTGATGATGGATCTCTTCATCTAACGCTTGAGCTGATGCTAAGTCGTAACCAAATGGTTTCTCGATGATCAGACGACGCCAGCCGTTCTTTTCATCGTTCAGGCCATGCGCAGCAAGGTTTGCTGGAATCACACCGTATAGGCTTGGCGGGGTTGCCAAGTAAAACAATGTGTTATGGTTTTCGAATTGATAGTCTTGCTCAAGCTTGTCTAGACGTTGTGCTAAACGAGCGTAGTCGTCTACATCTGAAGTGTTGATCGCTTGGTAATGCAGATGTTCAATAAATGCATTCAGCGTCTCTGGCTCAGTTTTTTCCATTTCCTGAAGAGACTTCTTCAGCTTCTCACGGTAAGACTCATCGCTGTACTCAGTACGGCTCACTCCAAGAATCGCAAAGGATTTTGGTAGTTGATTGCTAGCATACAGGTGGTACAAAGCAGGAATTAACTTGCGGTAAGTTAGATCTCCCGATGCACCAAAAATAACGATGCTGCTGTTTTCAGGTATTACCATCATCTTTCCTATAAAAACAAGGTTTTTAGTATTCGCCAAAGGTATCAGCGACATACGAAAATAGATAATAGGTCTTGGCTATTACATCAATAGCGAGTGCCTATTACACTTGAGAATGCGTTTGGTAAACGAGGGTGAAAGCTATCACCTCTATTCGGGACAGTATTGTCTATGAGTATTTGATTTACATCAACCACTGTGAAAGCAATCGATTAAATATTGACTCATTTCGAACAAATTCTAATCGATAGCTCAGTTCGCCGAGCCCGAGAGTGAAGCAAATCGGTATTCTCAAACATTGTAGTCAAGAAAGAACGGTATCTGGTCGGTGGAGTGAATAATAGGAAATGGAGAGAAAGGCAAAACCAGCCTATTCAACTGGCTTTATATTTATTTGACAGCATCGCGTTTGTCTTTGTGATTTGTTGTCGCTAAATCTATCTTCTAGCTTTGTTGTAGCAGCGCTCTGGGCGGCCTACTGACCCGTAATTTAAGTCAGCCACTAACTCACCAGTCGTGATTAGAAATTCCAAATAGCGTCGAGCGGTGGTTCGGCTTGCTCCAATACGTTCACCTGCTTCATCTGCTGTAATATCAGCAATGTCGGCTTGTTGAAAAATGGCTCTAATTTTATCAAGCGTTACGCCATCAATCCCTTTGGGTAAGGTTGACACTTTTCCTGAGTCCGCTTTCGCGTTGGCTTGCAGCATCTTATCGACCAAACCTTGGTTCAAATCAGACACACTTTCAAACTCTTGCAGCTGCGATTGATATTTTTTCAGCGCCGCTTCTAAGCGAGGAAACATCACAGGTTTCAGCAGATAGTCCACGACTCCACCGCGCATTGCCTGTTGCAAGGTATCGACGTCTCGCGCAGCAGTAATCAAAATCACATCACAACCCTGATTACTACCACGAACGTGGTTCAAAATATCAAGCCCGCATCCATCCGGCAGATACACATCCAATAAAACCAAGTCAGGCTTTAATATGTCTAATTGCATTAACGCTTCAGACTGCGTGGTCGCAATCCCCACCACATCAAAGCCACCCATCTGTTCTAAATAACGATGGTGTAGCTCTGCAATCGCAATATCATCTTCAATGACCATGACTCTCGTGATTGCGCTCATTTATGTTCTTCCTTTAACCATGCTTTTTCCGTCACGATGATCTTCACTACTCGATCACTTCGCGCTTAATTATTATTGTGCTTCTTTTGGCAGATAAACCGTCATTCGCGTACCAAAATCGTGGTTGTCGACCATTTCAAGCTGTCCTTGATATCGGTCTGCCAGTTGCTTTATCAAATACAAACCGACGCCGCGATTCTGTTTCGCTTTGCTCGATACGCCTTTTTCGGTGAGTGCTTTCGTCGCCAAGTCTTTCGGCAAACCACACCCTTTGTCTTCTACTTCTACGATAATTTCATTACCAAAATCACTGATTGAAACTTCAATAACTCGACGCGCTGGAGTAATTTGACCCTCTTGCTTAATAGCCGTCATGGTGGCATCAAAGGCGTTATCAATCAGGTTGCCAAGAATTGTGACAACGTCATCCGCGTTCAGCCAGCTAGGCAATGCTTCAAGCCTTGAGCCTTCTTCGACTTTGAGCTCTAAACCTATTTCTCTTGCACGCTCCGTTTTCCCCAAGAGCATGCCTGCAATGAGCGGGTCTTTAACGGTTTCACGCAAGAACTCGATCAAGCTTTGATAGTGTGCTGTTTCTTGGCCAATCAGCTGTTGTACTGAATCCAACTCGCCCATCTGGATCAAGCCACTAATGGTGTTGAGCTTGTTTTGATGCTCATGGGTTTGTGAACGGAGTAGATCTGCATACTCTTTAGTTTGTGAGAGCTGGTCTGTTAAGTCGTTGATTTCATCTCGTAATCGGAAACTGGATACCGCCCCGACCACCTCACCTGCCACTATAATCGGGCTGCGGTTGGCAACGATTCGCTTATTGTTCAGGTACAGCTCGACGTCGTGGTCGGTTTCACCAGTGGATAACAGTTGCTCTAAATCACTGCCGGCCAATACATCTGAAAGGCGCTGTTGGTTGAGTGCAGACTCTCTATCGATAGACAAAATATCGCAGGCACTCTTATTAATAGAACGTAAAATTCCGTGCTTATCGATACTCAGAATACCTTCTTTCACGGTACTCATAGTCACATCTAACTCGACATACAGTCGGCCGATCTCTTCGGGTTCAAAGCCTAAAATAGCGCGTTGAAAGCGACGAGACACATAGCTTGAAATCAAAGCGTTGACCGCAACCACCAGCAATGCCATGACGATCAAAAAGGCTAAATAAGGTTCAATTCTGTCTTGTAACGAGTCCAACAAGTAGCCAACCGACACCACGCCAATGACAGTGCCTTGTGGGTCTTTAACCGCGGATTTCCCACGGACAGAGAAGCCAAGTGATCCTTTGGCCGTCGACACATAAGATTCACCCAACACCAATGCTTTTTGGTTATCACCACCGCGCATTGGTTTACCAAGCCTGTCATCATAAGGGTGAATCAGGCGGATACCTTTATCATCTCCCACAACGATAAACGCCGCGCCAATGAGCTGGGTAAGGTTTCGAAATTTAACTTGAGTTTCTTCAGACAGAACGTAGGGAGCGCCATTAGGGCCCATCGTTCCATTTTCTTGAATAATGCTGGTGACAAGTGGCGATTCAGACAGAAATTCAGCAACACCTAACGCTTTCAAACCCATCTCTTGTTCTTGAGATTGTTTGATATAATAAAAACCAGCCGCTGAAAGTATCAAAAGTTCAACAAGACCAGTGACCGTCATGATAATCAGCAGCCTTTTACGGAAGCTGATACTACTCCATTTCATATTCCACCGTCCCTAGTGTTAGACGAGCAATGTTAACACCAAGTTAATTAGATGACCTTTCTACGTACGCGAATTTGTGACTGTTACTCAACTAAATAATTGAGCAGATTATTAATTGATAATCCTTTACATTGTTCACCTCGATCAATCGTTCGCTTTTAGAACGGATTAGCTTAAAAATCAAAATAAACGAATAAATATTGAGCTGGATCACTAAGCTTTTAGGTGTTTTTTAGGTTGTTTAAAATAAATACAATTATAATAGTTGCATATGAAGAAGTTTATTGTTGCCAAGCCATAAGTCATGATTTTCAGACTCTGCTTTAAATCGAAATTTCGGTTAACAAAAAGACAACAACTCTTCGCTCACTGGACGTATCTATAACGAAACGTTGCACGCTCGCCGCTAGGATTGTTGAACAAACAGGTTATCAACCTAACCTCATTCATACATCTCTATTTACACTATAGGCCAGCATGACAACTCAGAGGTGCCTGATAAAGCAGCGCCCAATAATAAAACATTGATGAGCAGGAAGTATCGATCAGTGGCAACGTCCAATAGAAACAGGATTAAAAACATAACGTATAAACATTGTTGAAAAGGAAACCAGGCAATGAAACGCGATAATTTTGGAATTTGTCTTACTAAGACCATGCTGTTCAAACACTTGCAATCGACTTTTACTCACGTAAGAGCCTATGAGAAAGACGGTACCTCCCCTCTCGATCTCAAGGTATTGTTAGCGTTCCCGCAAATGTCGGGCAGAGATTTATTACAAACAATGCAAGGTTCAAGACAATTGGTGTGGCGCGCCGATCACCATTGTCCTGGCTTTAAATAAGCCGCTTCATTTTGTAAAAACGCTTCTATACTGAACTTAAAAAGCACGCTTATGCGTGCTTTTTAAGTTTCATTTATCTCTGATATCTTCATCACTCAATCCTATTTACACTTGGTTAACGAGTTATGAGACTTTCTCTAAGTGTGAGAGAATCTAATCAAGACAAATGACTATTGCCCTGTTAACATTAGAGTTAATACTCTAATTGGTATTTAATGCAGATGACCAAACCAAAATTTCGATACCTTGCGATCGCCAGTATGCTTCTCGGCACTATGGCTTCGCCAGGCTATGCTGCCCCGCTCACTTTTTCTGAAGCGTGGCAAATATTACAAGAAAACAACAACTCACTTGCGGCTCAACAAGCCAACGTTGAACGTTATCAACACCTTCAGAACTCAACGAGTAGCCTCAACTTGCCTTCTATCACCTTAGGGGCTAACTACACGCACCTTGATAGTGACGTGACGATTAATGGTGAACAGTTTTCAAACAGTTTGAGTGGCGTACCAAATTTGGGGGCTATTGGAGGGATTCTTCAGCCCATATTAGGTGGCGTTACCTCAACGATTACAGAACAAGACATCTTTAGCTCTTCTATTCGCGCGGTTTGGCCTATCTTTACTGGTGGTCGAATTACCGCTGCGCAAAATGCAGCTGAAGGTAAAAGCGAAGAAGCGCAAAGCCAGCTGTTGATGGAAAGACAAGCTCGCTACGAAGACTTAAGTAAATATTACTTCTCGGTGATCTTAGCGGAAGACGTAGTGAAAACGCGTCAAGCCGTTGAAGCTGGCTTAACTCAGCATCGTGATTTCGCCATCAAGCTTGAACAACAAGGGCAAATCGCACGAGTAGAACGCTTGCAAGCGGATGCGTCACTAGACAAAGCGGTTGTCGAGCGAACTAAAGCTCAAAACGATCTTAAGATTGCTCAATTAGCGCTGACTCAAATCCTTGGTCAGAGCCAAAGTGTAGAACCTTCAGAGCAACTGTTTATCAATAAGAACCTGCCTCATATGGATGTGTTCATTGACCAAACACTCATGACCTATCCCGGCCTTAAGATTCTTGATGCAAAAGAGAAACAAGCAAGCAGCTTAATTAAGGCAGAGAAAGGTAAATACTATCCAGAGGTATACCTTTACGGTGACTACAGCCTGTATGAAGATGACTCTCTAGCCAGCGAAATGAAACCCGATTGGTTAGTTGGCATTGGTGTGAATGTGCCGCTACTTGATACTTCTGGCCGTTCAGACAAAGTAGCCGCCGCTCACAGTGCTGTCTCACAGGTTCAATTCCTGAAGTCGCAAGCTAAGCAAGACTTAACCGTGTTGGTACAGAAGACTTACCTTGAAGCGAACCAAGCAATTGAAGAGGTTCAAGGCCTGAACTCAAGCTTGGCTTTGGCTCAAGAAAACCTATTACTCCGTAAAAAAGCCTTCACTCAAGGACTTTCGAACTCGCTAGAAGTGGTTGATGCAGAGCTCTACCTTGCGAGCATCAAAACCCAGCAATCTGCTGCGCGATTCAAATACCTAATCTCTCTGAACAAGCTATTAGCGCTAACCAGCGAAATGAATGCTTACTCGAGTTACTTAACCTCTTCTGTTCCGTCTGACTTCGACTCAAAAACAGACACCGATAGCCAGTCAAAAGGATAATTCATGAAACCTATTAAGCCCCTTCTTCTATCTTTAGTTGGTATCGGCGTTATTGGCTGGGTCGGATACAGTTTCTACCAAGCTTACCAACCTCAGCCGGTTAAGCTTCAAGGTCAAATCGATGCGCAGCAATACAGTATCTCATCGAAAGTACCTGGCAGAATTGATGAAATATTCGTGCGTAAAGGCGATTCAGTTGAAAAAGGCGAATTGATCTTTTCTCTTCTTAGCCCTGAGATTGACGCGAAGCTAGAACAAGCAAAAGCAGGTCAAAAAGCGGCTGGCGCATTAGCAAAACAAGCAGAGAATGGTGCCCGTACTCAACAGATCCAAGCTGCTAAAGACCAGTGGCTGAAGGCAAAAGCAGCAGCCGATCTCATGGACAAAACTTATCAACGTGTCAATAACCTTTACAACGATGGTGTCGTTGCCGAGCAAAAACGCGATGAAGCCAAAACACAGTGGCAAGCAGCGAAGTACACGGAAAGCGCTGCGTTCCAAATGTATCAATTAGCACGAGAAGGCGCTCGTGACGAAACCAAAGTAGCAGCCGCTCAAAAAGCATTAATGGCAGCAGGCGCGGTAGCGGAAGTTGAAGCTTACGCAAAAGACACGCAGATCCACAGTTGGTTTAATGGCGAAGTGTCTCAGGTGCTATTAAGCAGCGGTGAGCTCGCACCACAAGGTTTCCCTGTTGTGACTGTTATCGACACCAAGGATGCATGGGCTGTGCTCAATGTGCGTGAAGATATGCTTAAGCATTTCGAGAAAGGCAGCCAGTTTGAGGCATACCTACCAGCTCTGGACAAATCATTAACTTTCCAAGTCACCCATATTGCCGTAATGGGTGATTTCGCAACTTGGCGTTCAACAGACGCAGCGCAAGGCTTCGACTTACGTACTTTTGAAGTAGAAGCGCACCCTGTTAATACTAGCGAAACACTGCGTATGGGCATGAGCCTTGTGGTTGAGCTTTAGGTGACGTATGTCTGCTAACTTTCGATCGATAGGCTCGCGATCTACAGCCTCGCAATCTAGAGGCTCGCAATCAACTGAGCATCATAGAGCGAAGAATACCTTGCTTAGGCAGTGGGCGATTGTCCGCAAAGACAAATGGTTGTTGTCTTGCCTAACTTGGATACCTTTGCTTCTTGCTGCCAGTATTTGGCTGATTTTTTCGCAAGGGATCGCTCGTGACTTACCGGTTGCGGTTGTTGACTTGGAACACAGTCAAATTTCGCAGCAGTTCACACGCCTTGTTGATGCATCACCAACGCTGCAAGTCACTCAGAAATACAGCTCTGCGAGTGAAGCGGCGAAAGCGATGATTGAACGTGATATCTACGGTTATGTTGTGATACCAAGGCATTTTGACCGAGACCTTCTGCTCGGATTGAATCCGCAAGTGTCTGTGTTCTACAACAGCCAATTTATCTTGATAGGTAAGCTAGTGAATTCGGCGTTGTTGCAGGCTCAGGGGACTTTTAACGCGCAACTTGAGGTCGTTAAGCAGTTATCACACGGTGATACCACGGTGCAATCCGCATTAGGCCAAGCAGTAACAGTGCAAAGCCAGATCACGCCATTGTTCAACAAGAACACCAGTTATGCTCAGTTCTTGGTGTCTGCGGTTATTCCAGCGCTATGGCAGATCATGATTGTGGTGGGCACGATATTGGTTTTGACGGCGAACGTTAGAGCACGTGGTCTTCATGCTTGGTTATCCAACGCCCCGATGAAGTCACTAACATCAACATTAACGCCCTACCTTGTCTTGTTCTTGATGTTTGGTATCGCGTTTAGCTTTTGGTTCTATGTCCTCTTAGACTGGCCGTTTAACGGCAGTTTTGTGGCACTGACCGTCGCCCAACTGCTTACCGTCATCAGTTGTATCATCATGGGGTGTTTGTTTTTCTTCTTAACGCTTGATCCAGCAAGGGCGATGAGTTTCGCTGGCGCCTTTACAGCACCAAGCTTTGCGTTCATGGGCATTACCTTTCCAGTAACCGACATGAACACTGCAGCGCAAATCTGGAGAAGCTTATTGCCCGTGAGTCACTACATCGAAGTACAAACAGCACAATCAAGTTATGGCGCGAGCGCGGCACAATCGCTTATCAGCCTCTCCTCGATGTTGTGGTATGCGATTCCTGCTTTCGTGGTGATGTTGTTGATTAAGAAACACTTGGCGCAATCGGCTCTGTCTGCACAAACGGATCTAACAGCCCAAGCAGCTCTATCTGCAAAAGCAACATCGTCAACACAAGCAACACAAGCAACACAAGCAACACAAGCAACACAAGCAACACAGCAAGAGAAACCAGAAGCATCAGCACCACAAGGAGTAAAACGATGAGCTTTACTCAACTGCTCAAGCAAGAATTCTTAGCGGTATTGCGTAACCCTGTTGTACTTCTTACGGTATTTGGTGGTGTGGTCTTCTATTCATTCTTGTATCCATTGCCTTACGCGCACCAAGTTCCTCAACAGCTTAAAGCTTCGGTAGTAAACTTGGACAAGAGTCAAAGCAGCTACCAATTAGAACGAATGGTGGATGCCACTTCTCAAATCGAGTTGGTACGTCGAGACTCCAGCATCGCTGATGCAAAACAAGCCGTGCTTAACCAAGAGATCGGTGGGTTCCTCGTCATCCCAGAGAACTTCTATAAAGACTTACTGCTCGGTAAGAGCCCGACGCTTTCTTACGCTGGCGATGCTTCTTACTTCTTAGTGTACGGAACCATAGTTGAAGGGCTTGCCAAGGCAGGTGGCACGTTAGCTGCGCAAGTTAAGGTCAGTCACTTGTTAGTCGAAGGAGTGCCTTTAGAATCCGCAGCCAAAGGCTACAGCGCATTCAGCTTGAACCTAAAACCAACGTTCAATAGCCGCATGGGATACATCGATTACGTAGTTCCAGCCGTCTTTGTGTTGATCTTGCAACAAACCTTAGCCATGGCTTCTGGTTTAGTTGGGGCAACCCAAAACGCTCAATCTACGTTTGGCTATTGGAGTAAGACCTCTCCAGCAAAACTGATGCTTGCTCGCTGTTGTACCTTGGTCGGCATTTATTACTTGTTGTCGATGTACTACTTCGGCGCGAGCTTTTCGATGTATGGAATAAATTTGCTCGCCTCAACGACACAAATTTTGACCTTACTGTTGCCCTTCTTATTGGCCAGTTGTTTGATCGGGATTTTTATTGGTGAGCTAGTGCCAAGAAGAGAGTTAGTCACGGTTGTGGTGTTAATCAGTTCAATGCCGCTGATTTTCTCTTCAGGTTTTATCTGGCCTGTTGAAATGATGCCTGAATGGTTAGTACTGCTGTCACAGTTATTCCCAAGCACACCAGCTATCCAAGGTTTCTTAGCGCTTAATCAGATGGGTGCATCTTGGCAAGAAGTAGCGTCTCAATGGACATTGCTATGGGGACAGGTCGCTTTATGGGGTTCGTTATTAGCACTTAAGCTTTACCACAAGTCGAGTAAACGTATCACTGGCTCGGTTTAACTCTAGTCTCTAAACGCTAAGCCTCATGCTCATGCTCATGCTCATGCTCATGCTCATCGTAACCCATTAAAAAGGCTCTGATAAAGGGCCTTTTTAATGCCCTCAGGCCTGATTCCATCTTCAGCTATCAATTGTTTAAACACTTCACAAGCACATATCGAATATTCAAACTCGCCACTTCCCTGTGATCCCGCACTATACTTCACCTTAGCCCGTCGCTATAACCGCTACTGCATATGCCTTTTGCAACCTAAAAAGCATCGACTTATTCCAAAACAATGACAAAACCCGAACAATTGTAAATTTATTGTAAAAATTTCTTTGAGGGTATTATTTTTATGTATAGGATTATCAGTAGGACTTGGTAGGCCGAATACCATAGTCTTATTGGTTCACATACCAAAAGGATATCCATACAAAGCAAGAGCAGTACTTATATTTATTTCGTTTTTCGACCTAGCTACAGCCGTTTATGTTGCCGTCGAATGAAGTAGATAAATCACTGAAATGTAAAAAATCAAATAAAAAACAAACACAACAGCAGCAAACATAATTTAATAAAAAGACAGGGAAAACCATGAAAAACTTACGTGAATTATTTTTTGGGTTTATATTATTGTTTAGTTCCAGTGCATTTGCAGAAGAAGGATCATTTAGTCAAAGTATCAGTAACTTGAGCCAAAGTGTTGATGGTTTTTTCAATGACTACACAGGTTGGTTCGTTGGATTAATATTTAAAAGTGTTCCACTTGGTGAAGCAAACTTCCCAATCATTGTTGGCTGGCTATTGCTCGCCGCGATTATCTTTACTGTTTATTTTGGCTTTGTTCAATTTAAACGTGTTGGCATGGCCATAGACATTATCAAAGGAAAGTATACCGACCCTAACTCCAAAGAGGATGGCGAGGTTTCTCACTTTCAAGCGTTAACAACCGCGCTTTCTGGTACTGTCGGACTTGGTAATATTGCCGGGGTTGGTGCTGCACTTGCGATTGGTGGCCCTGGTGCGACATTCTGGATGATCTTGTGTGGTCTTCTGGGTATGGCGTCTAAATTTTGTGAGTGTACTTTAGGTGTAAAATACCGAACTATCTTACCTTCAGGTGTCGTTTCGGGTGGTCCAATGTACTACCTAAGCCAAGGTCTGAGCGAAAGAGGACTCGGTGGACTAGGTAAAGCCCTTGCAATTGGTTTTGCGTTAATGTGTATTTTGGGTGCGTTGGGCGGCGGTAACATGTTCCAAGCTAACCAAGCACATGCCATGTTAACTTACGCATTCGATGTACCAAGTGAATACGGTGTCATCACAGGACTTGTACTCGCTACCTTAGTGTTTTCCGTTATCGTTGGCGGTATGCCTTCTATTGCGTCCGTAACAGAAAAAGTTGTTCCTTGGATGGCTGCTCTGTACATCGGTATGGCTCTGATTGTTATCGGTTCTAATCTTGATCAAGTTGGCCCTGCGTTCAGTGCAATCTTTACAGGTGCATTTACTGGTGAAGGCGTGGTTGGTGGATTTATTGGTGCCCTAATCCAAGGTCTAAAACGTGCAACATTCTCAAATGAAGCAGGTGTAGGTTCAGCAGCAATTGCTCACTCAGCAGTTAAAACAAAAGAACCAATCACTGAAGGTCTTGTATCACTACTAGAACCATTCGTTGATACGGTAATCATTTGTACAATGACGGCATTGGTCATCACTATCGCTGGCTTAAACGTAGGCCCATATGATGGAACAGGTTTAACGGGTGTAACGCTTACTGCTGCATCATTTACTGAAACGGCAGAAGTATTTAAATACACACTTGCTCTCGCGGTAATCATGTTTGCGTTCTCGACGATGATTTCTTGGTCGTACTACGGTCTTAAGGCTTGGACTTACCTATTTGGTGAAGGCAAAACAACGGAACTGATTTTTAAAGTGATGTTCTGTGTGTTTGTTGTTATTGGTGCGACGATTCAGTTTGGCGCGGTAATCGACTTCTCTGATGCGGCTATCTTTGCGATGTCTATCTTCAACATTCTTGGTCTGTACTTCCTAATGCCTGTTGTGAAGAAAGAACTGCAATCATTTGTTGCTCGTGTGAAATCAGGTGAAATCAAAACTTACGATAAATAACGTTTAGTGGAATGATGTTGATCTAATAACTAATTTAGGTCTCATAACGATACAGTTCTAATAAACGAGACTGTTCTAAAAATTTTTGTAAGACCCTTTGCTTGAGAAAGCGAGAACAGGACTGCAACTTATCCAAATCCCTACTAGCTTTGCTTGTGGGGATTTTTTATGCCTGAATGATTAGGCGAGTTGCTATCCTCAATGTCCTGCTCACTCTTTTCATCATCGTGTTCAACGTCGAAACGATGAACTAATTCTTCTACTTCGATCATATCTTTTTGCGCTAATGGCGAACAACAATCATCGAAACAATAAGCTATGGTGCAGTTCTCACAAAGATACTCTGGCATCACTTCATCCCTTGTCGTCAAAGCAGCCAAATGCGAGCTAGCAATCGACTGCGTGTTCATCCTGAACAACACTATTATGCAGCGACTCTGATCTGAAAATATGTATGCAAAGTCATTTAATAGACAACAAGTAACATATCGCTGTGGATATACGTAACTAGTCACAAATATCTAAGCAAACAATGAAAACACTCAAATAATCAATAATGAGAAAGCACCGGATCTATGCTCCCGAGAGAACGCAAAACGCCCACATCACGTGTGTGATGTGGGCGTTTCAATATTTACCGTAAACTATCTTTGGGTTGATTAAAGCCTGTGGCTTATAGACCCATTTCTTCAGTGAGCGTTTTGATCTGCTTAAGATCCATGGTGTGGACTTCAATCATTTGTCTGATATCACTCAGACGAGAGTTGGCGTTATCCTGCTTCTCACACGCGTCAGATTTAGCATCCCATGATGTGCCATCTAAGAAAACGTCGCACGCTTTCTTTAGAGAACCAAGGTTCTGCTCAAGTTCATTTTTTTCTTTCTCAAGCTTTTCAAGTTCTTGAGAGATCTGTAATTCTTTTCGGAAAACTTCACGCGAACGCTCAAACAAGGTCGATTGCATGTCAGCCTGACGATTAAGTTTCTGGTTGTCTTGCTGAGTTTGCTCTAACGTTTGCTTCTGTTCGTTTAGCTGCTGCTCTAACGAGTAGTTCGCTTTCTCTAAAACCGAAGACTGCTTCGCTAGGTCTTGGAGTTCTTTTTGATGTTCTTCTGTTTGTTTTACTAGAGCGGCTTCTACTTTTGCATCGATTTCGGTATCGACTTTTGCCACTTTAGTTTCAACGGATGTCATCAACTGTGTTTTGCTGTCATGCAGTTCTTGATAACGAGTTTCGAGTACCTGATAAGTGGACTCCCACTTCGAAGCCGTGATTGTAGAACCGATCAAGCCACCTAACGCCAAACCTATAACCGCAGCAATGCCGATATAAAGCTGACTGCGCTTATCGCGTTCTTCAATAACAACCACTTCATCTTGTTCGCTTTGTCCAGATTGCTGGTTCACTAGCGGGTACTCCCAAAAATTTGTTTAACGTTACACGGTCACTGATACTGATACTGATACTGATACTGATACTGATACTGATACTTTAAGCTCAGTTAAACCTATTGCCCAAGCCAGAAGCACTTGAGCTTTGCCAACACGTTTATCCTATCTGCTCACAGACAGGTTTAACGAGTTAACTCCGAAATCATCAGGCTGGCAGTATACAAAAGGAAGCTGCTAACGATAACAATCACTACCCATTTTTGCAGTTTTTCGTTTGTCCGGTAACGAAACAGCACAAATGCCAAAGCCAATAAAAAAACAATCGCTATTAATCGAGTCATAACTCCTCCTTGTTTCTCTATTTTATACCATTTAAATAAGCAAGTTACGTCAGAGACTCGTTGTTTGATCATTTAGTTGAACAACATTTGAGCAAACAGATATTTTGTAGCTGACATCACATTTTATATGATCTAGGATACGCCTACAGATTACCTAACTATTTAGGTAATTGTTCCGATGAAGACTGCAGGAGAGTGGTTTTTAACTAAATATTAACATTTAGTTAGATAAACCCGCCGAAGAAGTAAATCTTTCAGGCGCTTTGTGCTGGAGAAATCCAGAAAAGTGAGGACTGTCGTTGGAGGAACCTCTGGAGAGAACCGTACTACTTTTTTGTAGCAAGCGGTCGCCGAAGGAGCAAGCTTAGTGCCCGTTACTTATCTATAAGTGATTCGCTAAGTGAAACTCTCAGGCAAAAGGACAGAGGAGTGGAAAGCAACAGCCTTAATTAACAAAAGAATTCTATCTAGAAATCCGTATGTATTAAGTAGTGCTATCGATCCCTGTGATCTGCACTGCCTTCCCTCTTCTCCTTAAATTTTTAATTTATTAAGGGGAAACTATGAACCATCTACAAGCTACACTTCAAACCATCAACCAATTCGTTTGGGGACCACCGCTGCTTATTCTGCTAGTGGGAACGGGGATCTACTTTACTTTTCGCTTAGGCTTACTCCAGTTTAGACACCTCCCAACCGCGCTGAAAATGGTGTTCACCAAAGACAAATCCGGCAAGGGTGACGTATCAAGCTTTGCCGCTTTGTGTACTGCACTTTCCGCAACTATTGGTACAGGTAATATCGTAGGTGTAGCGACCGCAATCAAGATTGGTGGCCCTGGTGCCCTATTCTGGATGTGGCTTGCCGCTGTATTTGGTATGGCGACCAAATACGCAGAATGTCTACTTGCCGTTAAATACCGTAGAACCGATAGCAATGGCGAAATGGTTGGCGGCCCAATGTACTACCTGCAATACGGTGTCGGCTCACGAATCTTAGCGGTAATGTTCGCTGTCTTCGCGTTAGGTGTTGCCTGCTTCGGTATTGGTACCTTCCCACAAGTCAACGCTATCTTAGACGCAACTCAAATTTCATTTGGTGCTTCTCGTGAGATGTCTGCTGTCGTTCTTACGATATTGGTGGCAGTTGTAACCCTTGGTGGTATTCAATCTATCGCGAAGGTGGCAGGAAAAGTGGTTCCAACCATGGCAATTATGTACATCGTCGCGTGTTTGAGCGTGCTGGTTTCAAATGCCGACCAACTACTGAATGCCATTACCCTTGTGGTTACCTCTGCGTTTACCAACACCGCTGCAACCGGTGGTTTCTTTGGTGCAAGCATCATGCTTGCTATCCAATCAGGTATCGCTCGTGGTGTATTCTCGAACGAATCTGGTCTTGGTAGCGCGCCTATGGCAGCAGCCGCGGCTAAAACGGACTCGTGTGTGAAGCAAGGCCTTATCTCGATGACAGGTACCTTCTTTGACACTATCATCATCTGTACGATGACAGGCTTGGCGCTAATCTTAACGGGTGCTTGGCAAACCGACCTCTCTGGTGCAGCGATGACCACTCATGCATTCGCTGTGGGTTTAAACGCCGATACTTTAGGTCCAATGTTAGTTTCGATTGGCTTAATCTTCTTTGCGTTTACAACGATTTTAGGCTGGAACTACTATGGTGAGCGCTGTGTTGTTTTCTTACTAGGTACCAAAGCTGTACTGCCTTACAAAATCATCTTCATTGCGTTGGTTGCTTCTGGTGCATTCCTAAAGCTCGACATGATCTGGCTGATGGCAGATATCGTGAACGGCCTAATGGCTATTCCTAACCTAATCGGTCTTATCTTGTTACGCCACGTTGTCATCGAAGAAACAAAGCTATTCTTCAAACCTTTAACTTCTTCAAATGATTGTGAAGCCGTTAAAGCATAACTTGAATTGATTGAATACAAAGCCCGCAATAAATGCGGGCTTTTTTATTGATTCAACACTTAAAGTGACTACATTATTACTTGTCCTATATACCCACAAATATAATAAGATATTTATTCGGCGACTGTTCTAATTAAAATAATGCAAAGACTAATAAAAAGGCCACTAATAAAACCAACGCTTAATTAGATGTTACTTATATTTAACAGATTGTGTCTAAATAGCGTCATTTTTATCATAAACGAATAAGAAACATTTTGTTCCAACCACACAAAAAGACACCATAATAAAATATGTGACTTTAATTCACATATGAGTCAGTTTATAGTCATCTACACTCTTGAGAGAATTATAATAAAAATAAAATGTTGGCTATATGATCAGATTTGACCCAATTAAAAACCGTATTTATAACGACGAACGTTCTATTAAAATAGGATATCGTGAGACTCGCGTTTTAGAGTTATTACTTAAAAAATCGCCCGAAATTGTGCGTAAACAAGATATTATTAGTTTCGCATGGGGAAGCGAATTCATTGGTGATACGTCACTAGCGAAATGTATCAGCTTGCTTCGCCAAGGATTCGTTAAGCTCGGTATCAAAGAGACGCCAATCGTGACTGTGCCAAAGGTTGGTTACCGCCTTATTGATGGTTGTGTCTTGATCGAATCTCAACCACAAAGCGGAGCCACTATTCCTCTCACTCCAGTGAGCGACCACATATCACTAGGTCATACCAGTTCACTAGGTCATGACAGTTCACAAGGTCAAAGCAGTATTGCGCTCTCTCTTGCAAGTAGCCATGAATCTAAATCTAAACAGACAACACCTGTTTATCATCAAGTCGGCTCATACCGAAATAGACTGTGTTACTTCACTACTGGATGTTTGCTACTGGCATCCGCGTTATTGGCTTTTGCTAAAGTTAATGAGAGAAACCTCAGTGATATCAACCCTGTTAATCGACTCAACGAGCAGTGGATTGGTCAAGTACAAGTTTTCCAAGATCCTGAAATGGCGATGACTCCTGAGCTAGAAAGCATCCTCTATCAGTATCAATGTGATTGTGTGGCGTACGTTAGCGAAGAGCCCGGCTATTCAGAACTCTCCGTACTCAACAAAGCAACACGCCAGTCTGTCAATATCTTTTACACGTCAACACAATTGGATCAAGCCAGCACCGAACTGGCGCTATTCTTAGAGAGAGGCCAGCTATGATGCCATTCGTTGCACTCATTTCCGCATTCGCTTTATTAATTGGTATATGGAATGTCCCTTCGCCCCAACCAAAAGAAGAGCATCGCTATCAACATAGCGTGGTGGACTTCATAGTGGATGACAATGTATTACGTACCGATGGATTAACAAAAATAAGTAACAACGAAGTCCTGCACCTTATGTCAGTCCAGGATGACAACATGCCCAACCCGATAGTCCTGAGATTCAAAGGAAAAGCTAACCCTTCTCAATCATTTTTCTTTTCTATATCTGGCACCATCGACTTAGTCTCTGTACAAAAAATAAATAAAACAATGAATGACAGCCTATTGTCGCCTTATCTTTTAATCAACAATGACCCATTAACGGTAAAGATTGATATCTTAAGTTCAAATGATTTATTTGCCATAATAAAAACGTGTAATACAGGCCGAACACAACTTCTGGCTAAGCGATAATTAGGAACAGTTTGGCCACCAGTAACCGCTACATTATTATCAAATGATGATCCTTGTCGATGTTACACATAGAAAACGGATGGTTATTTTTATTCTTCTATCAGTAATACAACGACGATTTTATCCTGACTTAAAATGTTTCAGTGTTAAAAAAGGTCGCACATCAAGGTATCCAATCTAGATTTAGACTCCTTATGGCTAAATACCCGCCTTAAAGTTACGAAAATTGTGAATGGTTATGTCTAACTTTCTACTTAACCATTCACATCAAGCGTAACGAAATAACATCAAAGCGTTTTGACGTTTATGCCCAAATAATAACACTCTATTTTTCTAAAAACGGTTTGAGCCCCATCAAATAATTTCCTTTAAGTTGCATACACTTTCACCATATAAACACATTCAACAATACAACTCGATGAATTCAAAGGGTAAATTAATTCAAGCCTTTTCAGTATCTATCTATTTATCAACATGAAAAAGTGAACTTGTCTTGTTAACTACACGGCACACAAAACATTATCAAAATAGAAAAATTACAAACGAGGGAATTGTTAATGATTAGTATAAACAGAAGTCTCTTAGCAACCGCAGTGTTGTCTGTTCTATCAACCGGTGTAAACGCAAAGGTGTACCCAGACCAAATAGTGTTTGACCAACTTGGTGAAGATGTATGTCGCTCTGGTTATCGTCCTTTAGACCGTTATGAAGCCGAAGAGCAGAAGAGTGCTTTGGTCGCTCGTATGGGCACTTGGCAGATTACCGGGTTAAAAGGAAACTGGGTAATCATGGGGCCTGGTTATCATGGCGAAATTAAACAATCAAACAGCGGGTCGACGTTCTGTTATCCGAACAATGACCAATCTGAAATACCAAATTACTCTGCTAAAGCCGTCACAGAAGGCAGCGAGATAGACGTTGAATATGACTTAGTGAACAACCGCAATGATTTTGTACGCCCTCTTAGCTATCTAGCTCACAACCTAGGTTATGCATGGGTTGGCGGTAACAACAGTCAGTATGTTGGCGAAGACATGACGATTAAACGCTCGGGTGACTCTTGGATAATACAAGGTAACAACAGTGGTTCTTGTGATGGTTATCGCTGTAACGAAAAGACTAAGATCACCGTCGACAACTTCACCTACACCGTTAATGACAATAACTTTTGGCACGGCGATGTCGTCGAGTCCGATCGTGAACTGGTTAAAACGGTTTACGCAACCGCGAGAAACAGAAGCGACATCGCGCAGCAAGTCGTTGTCGACCTAAAAGTCGATGAGTCTACAAATTGGTCGAAAACGAATAGCTACGGGTTCTCCGAAAGTGTTCAAACAGAGAATACATTCAAATGGCCTCTGGTTGGCGAGACTAAGCTAACGATTAAATTAGAAGCGAATCAGAGCTTCGCTGAAACCAATGGTAACTCCACGAGCGAGCAAGTCACACTTCAAGCTCGTCCTATGGTTCCAGCAAATTCAGAGCTGCCGATTCGAGTTGAGCTATATCGTTCAACCATTTCTTATCCGTACCGATTCAACGCCGACATCAGTTACGATGTTGAGTTTAACGGCTTCCTACGTTGGGGTGGTAACGCATGGCACAGCCATCCAGACAACCGCCCTTACAAAGCTCACACCTTCACTATGGGCCGCAGCAGCAATGAATCAGCCGATATTCGCTACCAATGGGATCACAGATACATTCCAGGAGAAACGAAATGGTGGGACTGGGGCTGGGCGATCAAAGAAGCCGGTTTATCAAGCATGCAGTACGCGACTGGAGGAAGCTTACGCCCATTCCACTCCTACGTATCCGGTGATTTCAACGCTGAATCTCAATTTGCAGGCACCATTGAGATTGGCCAAGCGACACCAATTACTAACAGTGTTCGAAGCAAAAGAAGCGTTGATTCAGTCAACGAAACCACTGAGCGTATTGGCGATATCGAAGTTACCACCAACTTTAATGCAGATGAGTTGAGTGACTTAGGTTTTGAAGGTGCTGAGATGAACATTAGCGTTGTTGAATAACGCAGTGGCTCACATCTAACACTCTATTTACCAGTAACAAAAAAGCCCACGGCAGTGTTTATATACAAACCTGACGTGGGCTTTCTTCTTTTTAATTCAATTGTGTAGAGCCTTTAGGACGACTCTCAATAACCTATACCCAAAACGGTTCAGGTTATACTGGCTCTTCCATCAGAAGCTTAACACCCAGCCCCACCAGCACCATGCCCGTCACACCTTCCATCCACTTCATAAAACTCGCGTTCTTGAGTAAGTTTTTAGCGGAGTTAAGTGCCCCAGCCAAGCCGCATTGCCACACCATCGCAATCATAAAGTGGACCGAAGCCATCAACATAGATTGTAATAAAGGCGAACCTTCAGGGTTTACAAATTGAGGTAAAAAGGCCAAATAGAAAACCGCTGTTTTGGGGTTAAGAACGTTAGACAAGAAGCCTTCACGCAAAGAACGTTTTGCACTGTATGCTTGCTGAGCTTGTTCACCGACCTTCAAACCACCACCGTTTTTCATCAACGCTCGTAAACTGCTTAAGCCAAGCCAGATGAGGTAAACTGCACCTACCATCTTAACGGCTTGAAAGAGTTCAGCAGACTGGGCAAGAATTGCAGAAATACCCACAGCAGAGAAAAAGGCGTGTACATAGAGGCCGCTACAAATACCAAAGCTGGTCATTACACCGTCAGATAAACCCGAGCGGCTCGTGTTGCGAATCACCAAAGCTGTATCTAAGCCCGGCGTTAGCGTTAAAATAGTGATGGCAATTAGAAATGCCTCAAAGTTCAAAATATCCATATTATTGTCATTGTTGTTCAGCGATCTATCATCAATACCGCTTATCTGAACAATTCGCAAGCAACAATTGCCATCTGCTATACAAGTCACTGATTTTGTGCACAATGGAACAGTTTGATTTGTTAAGAAATAGTAAATTCTAGGCATCGTACTGCCTCATGCTTTTATCGCTATATCTTCAACTCCGAAGGTCAGCGTCATTAAGAAGCGGAGCCATAATCAAAGTACATGAGAGATGAACCTTAAAGCTGACGCTGTCCTAGGGATCATTTAAAGAAACCAAATTAAGAGTAGTCAAATGAGCGCATTCAAAAAACTAGTCGAGCACTCTCAAAAATGTTCACGCTTTCAACACCTAGCCTCTATTTGTGGTTGGGACCAAGCTTCCATGATGCCTGCCGGTGGTAACCAAGCTCGTAGTGAAGCGATGGCCGAACTTTCGGTTCATATTCACGGGTTGATGACGCAACCACAGCTTGGCGATTGGATTACAGATGCTGAAAACGAAGCGCTAAATGGCGAGCAACAATCGTCTCTGCGTGAAATTAAACGCCAATGGCAACAAGCTAACCTACTTCCAGAAAAACTGGTTGAAGCGAAATCTCTAGCGGGTTCAAAATGTGAACATGCATGGCGAAGCCAACGTGGTAACAACGACTGGGTTGGATTCGAAAAGAACTGGCGTGAAGTGGTTGAGCTATCTCGTGAAGAAGCGCAGATCCGCGCCGACGCAGCGAACCTAACGCCTTATGATGCGATGCTGGATATCTATGAACCGGGCACCAGCTCTGCTTCGCTTGATACCTTGTTTGCAGACGTTAAAACTTGGCTACCAAACCTGATTGACGAAGTGATCGAAAAACAGTCGAGCGAGCAATTTAATGCGCCATCTGGGATCTATTCGACCGAGAAACAGAAAGCACTTGGCTTAGAAGTCATGAAGCTACTTCAGTTCGACTTCGAACACGGCCGATTGGATGAAAGTGTTCACCCATTCTGTGGCGGCGTACCTTCAGACGTGCGCATCACAACCCGATACGACGAAGCGGAATTCGTTCAAAGCTTAATGGGTATTGTGCATGAAACAGGACACGCACGTTACGAACAAGGCTTACCAAAGCACCTAGCAGGACAACCGGCGGGCGAAGCGCGCTCTATGGGCATCCACGAATCTCAATCTTTGTTCTTCGAGATGCAAGTTGGCCGCAGCGACCCATTCATCGGACACTTAGCAAACTTGGCGGGGCAGCAATTCTCAGGTTCAGAGTTTGAGAAAGAGAACTTCCAGAAGATCTACACTCGCGTGAAGAAAGACTTCATCCGTGTTGACGCTGATGAGCTTACCTACCCTGCACACGTTATCTTGCGCTACGAAATTGAACGTGACTTGATCAACGGTAAGATCAAGCACACCGATGTGCCAGAACTATGGAATACTAAGATGCAGTCATACCTTGGATTAAGCACTCAAGGCAATTTCACTAACGGCTGTATGCAAGATATCCACTGGACAGACGGCGCATTTGGTTATTTCCCATCTTACACACTAGGTGCGATGTACGCGGCTCAGTTCATGGCTTCAATGAAGAAAACTGTCGATGTGAACGCTGTGATTGAAAGTGGCGACCTATCACCTATCTTCACTTGGTTAGAATCGAATATTTGGAGTAAAGGCAGCCTGCTTAACACCGATGACTTGGTGAAAGGCGCAACCGGTGAAACCTTGAATGCGCAATACTTCAAAGACCACCTAAGAAGCCGTTACCTTTAATGGAATAAATCGATAAAGGCTGATCAGTTTATTGATTCAGCCTTTTTAATCACATTTTCAAACATACTTAGGTTGACTTGAAGGCTTTATCCCTTCAACGAACTTAACAATCACGGAATATCCTGGTACCTGCTAGCACGGAATTTGACGAAGACGTGTTTCGGTTTCCAGCGGAAAATGAGACTTCGGATAAGCGCTATTGATTTAAATTCCCAGTTTTACTTACCCACTCCAATCCTGTGGCTAAATGTCCAATTCACTAAGCTCACTATTACTTAAACCACTTTATAAGCGTTTGAAAGATGGCATAATTAAGGATATGAGAATGCCTCAATCAAATACACTTGGAGTACAATAATGCGTTACCTATTGAGTTTACTATTAGTGGCGACTTTATCAGGGTGCGGAACAGTACCAATGGCTTATCAACCAAAAGATATGTCATTAGAACAGGCATATGTAGTTGTAGAGCAGATGGTTATGACACAGCACCGTAACTGGAAACCAGATTACTTTGTTATGACTGAACATTATATCGGTTGGAACTTCGGTACTGTGTCAAAGTCAGTAGGTACTGGTACAAGTTTTGGTAATAGTAATGCAGTTGTAATTGCTTCAAGTAATACAACAACAAGAAATGTCGGTGAATGCATTTACTACAATCAAATAGAAGAAGTAAAGTTATTAAGTTGGAAGCGAAAATTTAAACAATGGTACGTAGTATCATTAACTGATCTGAATGGCAGAGTATTAAAGCATATTGTTAGAACAAGACAATTACGTGATGCTGAATTAGCTACTGATGCATTAAACGTCATCCTAAAAGATCGCCAAACAACTAACTAATCTGAAACCCCATGAAATTTACAAGCCCATCGGTAGAGATGTCAGTGTGATTTTGAGTTCTACTTCGACAAAAGATATGAACTAATGAGCCTTCAAATGACCATATACTTAGTATTGAGGTCAAGCTTTGTTTATCTGTTATTATTTCAAGTATTGCGAGAATCGAGCATTCTAGTCATCGTAATTAACGGCGCTCACACACTATTGGACAAAGACGTGTCAATGACTCTCCCAATTTAGCCGCGCCTGAATAACTTTTAGTATCTCAAAATATGAAAAGGCACTGTTGTTACAGGTGGCGATTTTGATAAGAACTAGGCAGTTTCTTCTATCTTCAGTTCGTTGTGTCGGGTTCACTTGATGCATTTTATTTGCCGAACATTCAACTCCGACTGAATCGCTTATGCCCCTAAGTCTCTGATGTGAATATTTAACAGCAAGTTCAAGTATTAGTTTTAAAGTACTTCCAGTTATTACTCAAGGTGATAAGTACTGTACTAAACCTTTCTGGCTCTATGTCGGTATAGCCTACCAATCATATACAATTGACATATACATCAATATCTTACATTTAGATCTTTATCAACATAACTAAAGTATTTAGCTGGTAAATTGCACAAAAATAATATGCATTTAAGTGAGAAAACATGAAATACATGGCCATTGGATTAGTGTTAATTGCAAGCTCGGTATTTGCCAATCCACTCGATAACCTTAACTGGGAATATGAAGGTATATATGACGTACCAAATCAAGACGCAACGATCCTAGTTATGACTGAGCAGTCTTTGGTTAGAGGTGATGACGCAGCAATTTTAGAAGAAGAAATTAATGGAGTTCCTAGCTCTCCAAATGCAGTTCTTTTAAACCAAGATTTAAGCAGATTTATTATAACAGAAAGCAGACCTGGCTTTATAAAAATGGATGATTGGGAAGAAAGTATTGATAGCAATGATTTACTTCAAGAGCTTATCGATAGTACAGAGGATGATAATAAGCATAGGAAAGGCGCGCTTCTCTTTATTGATGGATGGGCAGAGAAACCAACATTAAACAAGAAAGAAGCAACGATGTATTATGCTATAAGAGCGCACAGTAGTGATAATGAGAAAATAGTTAATGCAAGAGCATTGAAATTATCTAGAGAAGGTTATAGTCAAATCACTTGGGTAGGATCTCAAGAGCAATTTATATCAGCGGAAGATAACTTAGCGCCGACTCTAGAGCAGCTAAAGTATAAAAAAGGCCATACCTATAAAGACTTTGTTCCAGAGACTGATACGGTTGCAGCTTTTGGAGCTGGTGCTTTGATGTACAAATTGATCACAGGGAAGGTTGCAGGTAAAGGTGGATTAGCTATTGGAGCTCTCTTACTCGCCTTCGGGAAAAAGCTATGGTTTCTTATATTCTTGCCTGTGGTTTGGTTAAAAAACAAACTGTTCAAAAAACACAAATAGCAGTGAGGTTAATTACTGGGGCTACTGTACTATTTAGTCCAGATATCCTCGCAGTCATCAATAAGTGCAGGCTATTTGGCCAGTTGCGAGATATTACTGCCAACGAAAAACACAATGATGCATACGAAAATTACAAGATGAGAACATCGTCTGCGCACACTTTTGGGAGATTCCTTTCACAACTCCGGTAATAGCAACCATAAGTAAAAGTGCGATAATCTCAGTGGCTCGATCTGCCACTGAGTAATTACGTTAACACAGAATGGGGAAGTTTCGAGTTATGTCATGCTAGCTAAGGTGGTTTTTTGTTATTCAATACTCAAGTTTATTTAAAAACATTGCCAGATGATGGCTCATAATAAACTCTTCCAGAAGTGTTACTATGATTACCACAATAGGTAAAATACACTCTTCTTGGCTTGTAGTTAACTGAACGTACCCAACCACCTTGGTGCTCAAAATCCTCCACTGAACAGACTCCTGTGTTTATGAGATCCTTCGATACTTTGATGAACTTTGCCTTGTAAGATATGTAGTCATCAGAACTATCTAACGCAGCTTCTAACCTGTTAGATGACATAACTCTCAATTCAGTTGGTTTATGTTTTGACAGATACTTAGAAGAAACCCACCTCGCTACTTCCCCATCAACACCTTCTATAGTGCCATCATAGTACTTGGAAATTCTTGACCAACCATTAGTCGTCTCAAAGACCTGCACCAATTGTCGTCGATATATTACATTGGTTTTCTTGCCTCTCTTAGCCGGAGACAGTCTAACGTTTAATTCACTTGCGGTTACGTAAAAATCACTAATTGTAATAGTTGTATCAGATGCAGTTACTGTTTTGGATTGAACAGAAGCTTGATTATTACGACTCTTTTTATCCTCGACATAGGTATTATCGTTATCAGACATTCCTATATATCCTAAAAATCCTCCCAAAAAAGCAGCAAATGTTAAGTATGACCATTTATTCTGCTGACTTGGGGTTGGTAACAGTACAATGATTGCTCCAAAAATTGGACTAAGAATAAAGGACAAAAAGAAAAAACCTATACCAGATCTTCCTTTACGCTTTGCATAAGCACCAACAGCTACAGACAACCCAATCCAAATAATATAACTAAACATATTAACTCACCTGTTGGGAACCGTTTTGGATCGGCCTAAGCACTTTACTTCACTACCTTATATAAACTTTAAGGCAAAGGTTGGATAACGCAAACTTTCACAAAAAAATATTTCTTAGTTTTATCCGAAAAGTTATTTAATTGCGTGACGAGTAGTTTCCTTGCTCAACAATGGAACAGCTTAGTCGATAATGAATTAATGATCTATTTGACAATCCCTGCCAATGGAAAGAACGAGCCTAGATTAGATGAGAAGAAAAACTGAAACTCACAATAGGGCAAAACGAGTTAAACTAGGATCTACCTAATCTAAAGATTTGCAGGTTACATTACACCATAGATCGCGGCGCATTTGGTTATTTCCCATCGTACACACTAGGGGCGATATACGCGGCTCAGTTCATGGCTTCAATGAAGAAAACAGTGGATGTGAACGCTGTGATTGAAAGTGGCGACCTATCGCCTATCTTCACTTGGTTAGAATCGAATATTTGGAGTAAAGGCAGCCTGCTGACCACTGATGACTTGGTGAAAGGCGCAACAGGTGAAACCTTGAATCCGCAGTACTTCAAAGATCATTTGAGAAGCCGTTATCTGTAGTATTTTATTACCTAGTTTTCGAACAAAGAAAGCTAAGTAACAGTGGAATAAAAAGGCTAAGCAGATTACCTGACTCAGCCTTTTTACTCTTCAGAACTAGATCATTTATCGCCAGTGAGCATACCGAAGAAGATCTGTCTCGATTCTGGCGTGTTGTCTCTGTGCGTTTCGTATTTTACATGCGTATTTGCATCAACTGCTTTTGATAGCTTGATGCTCCAAAGTGCTTTCATTTGATTCGGTACAATTGAATATCGGACATCGATAATACGTAGCTCGTCTGTTGGGTCCTGAGCAATATAACCATTTGAAAACCAGCGGAAGCGCTCAATGTCTTTGGCTTGTTGAGAGTCAGGATCAAGCCAAAGTAAATCCCTGCTAACGTTCAGCTTCGCAATCGACTCTCCGGGATATACGTTTACCGATGTGCCAACCCGCACGGCGTCTACATGATATTGAGCCTCTGTTTCGTACACCACTTTCCAAACCAAGATATTAGCAAAGCTTGGTTTTGCCTCTAATCGAATCGGTGTGTGTTGCCTTTCTTGCGCTAATTGCCACCCAACCGCCTCTGCCCTGTCTCGTTGAATCATCCCTAATGTTGGATAAATTAGCGCCCAAGCAAACGCGACACGCGCGAGCCAAGGCGCTCGTTTCAACGTTGCACACACAAGCAACACTAGGATGGGAAGCGTATAAACAGGATCGATGATTGAGATGGTGTTCCAAGCAAAACGTGCGTTGGTGAAAGGCCAAAGTAACTGCGTACCATAAGTGGTACAAGCGTCTAACAGTGCATGAGTGCCATAACCCAGAGCACAAAACAGCCAACTTTGTTTGAAAGTAAGCCCACGTCTTTTTGCAATCAGATGATGCAGAACCAAGGCGCAGATCAAACTGCCAATGGGGATAAAGAATAGTGAATGGGTAAATTGTCGATGAAATTCCAAAGCCAACAAAGGGTCACTTTGAGACTTAATCAGTGCATCTAAATCTGGCGCTAACCCGGAGAGCAGCCCTAATACCCCAGCAACAACCACATGTTGTTTTTTGCTGGCCGATTGTGACAAAGAAGCGCCTAACACGCCCTGCGTTAAAGGATCCATAAATCACTCATTGATAGCATTCCGTTGAATCAAACAAGATACATTTAGCTATAGCAGTGAATTGGGTTAAATAACAATGTTTTATGAAGGTAATCATGTTGATAGAAGATACTGATATGAGTACTTTCCATTAAGCGTTAACGTTAAACGTTTTGCAGAGAAGCCTTGCTCAACATCATTTCCCAATCAGATTTCTCTACCTGGCCTTTCCGAATATTCACCTTGTAATAGCCCTTTTGAGTCAGAGATTTAACTTGAATATATTGTCGAGCAAAGACAGAGTTTTTGATTACTAAGTCCGCTTTAATACCATGTAGATGTACGTCTTCACCCACTAAAGATAGATTGCTTTTAGTGAATCTTGAGGCGAGAGCGTAGAAAGCAACCATGATGATGATTGAAGTAACGAAAGAGAAAAACTGGAGTTCAGTGTGATAAAAGAAGTTAATAGCTAAAGATACGATCACGTAACTTATCGTCATTGATAGAACAACGTTCCAATGTGTGCCGTTGTTCTGAAATGAGATTTCTCGTGCCATCACTAGCTCCTTTAGGTAAGTATTTGACCACATTAGAATATTTATAAAACGTGAACAATCTTATTATGAGCTATGATGCATTAACAGGCGTAAATACGGCGATTGATAGACTCAGATCGCAATTAGACATTTACATGCATTTTCTCGCACCTAAATGTCTAATTGATAAAGAAACTGAATCAGTACATGCCAGAGGGTGGTCTTTAATTAACGCGCCACCATGCTTGCCGCGATAACAACCAATAGTACTGAGAAGATTTTCTTAATCGTTGGAACCGGTAAATGATTGGTGGCTTTTGCGCCTAAAGGAGCCGTAAACCAAGACGTGCACACAATACCCAGCAGCGCAGGCAGATAAACAAAGCCAGCAAAGCCGTCTGATAGAGCAAAGTGGCTGCTGCCTGAGCTGATGTAACCTATCGAGCCAAACAACGCGATCACAATGCCACAAGCTGAGGCACAACCGATGGCCTTTTTCATATCGACAGAGAAGAACGTTAATAGCGGAACCAGCAATGCACCACCACCAATGCCTATCATGGCAGACAAGCCACCCGTAATGGTTGTCAGCACAGTTAGCACGCCCTTATTTGGCAGTTTTCGTTCCTTAGGTGCATCATTTTTACTGCTTAAGAACATCTTGATCGCAATAAGAACCACACTCACGGCAAACACAATACGAACGACTGTTTCTGGCAACAGAGCTGCCATAAAGCCACTAACCAGTGCACCCAGAGCAACACCGAGCATGATCCAAGGCGCCAGATCCCAAGGCACGTTTCCATTCTTGTGGTGAGCAAGTGCAGAAGAAGTTGAGGTGAACAGTATCGATGCCAACGAAGTAGCGATGGCCGCAACAACCACTTGATCCGCAGGTAGAATCTCTAAGTGAAGTAAAATGCTGCTTAGCACCGGAACAATGATCAGCCCTCCGCCAATCCCCAAAAGCCCGGCAAGAAAACCAACACCACTGCCTAATAATGCACAGTATAAAATCAACAACAGCAATTCACTCATTTCATCCATCTCTTAATTAAATTAATCGTCTTAAATAACACACTATTAATGTGGTTATATTTCCATCAAGCTAATTAATATAACTGACACCGGCTTAAATATTCAAACAGAATAGATCATGAATATTCCTCATGTTCAATGTGAAGTAATACCATTGTTAATGGTGAACCTATCAACGTATAAAAACCTTAAGCGATTAACTTTATACGACATTAATTCTACTAAGCCTTAATGTCAGACAGCATAGCCTTCGATTCTTAATCCGGTCACAAGCAAAAAATAAAAGCCGTTTTAATACTAAAGACCGAGAGAATCAGAAAACAAATTGGGATACTAAATCAGCATGAATAAAGAATTTAATTTTACGATTAAGAGCATTAGCCTCGACGAAAACTACCAGCCTGCAGACAGCACGCGCATCACAACCAACTTTGCTAACCTGGCTCGCGGTGACAGCCGCCAAGCGAACTTGCGTAATGCGCTACAAATGATCGATAACAGTTTCAACGCGTTAGCACACTGGGACAATCCTAAGGGCGACCGTTACTCTGTTGAGCTTGAAATCATTTCTGTTGATATGGATATTGAAAGCAACGGCGAAGCATTCCCTTCAATTGAAGTGCTGAAAACCAATATTGTAGACCGTAAAACTAACGAGCGTATTGAAGGCATTATCGGAAATAACTTCTCTTCTTATGTTCGAGATTATGACTTTAGCGTACGTCTATTGGATCATAATAAAGGCCAAGATAAATTCAGCATTCCAGAAGATTTTGGTGACTTACACGGTAAGCTTTTTAAATATTTCGTTAACTCTGACGCTTACAAAAAGAACTTTAATAAACCACCTGTTATTTGCTTAAGCGTGTCAGATAATAAAACCTATTATCGCACTGAAAACCAACACCCTGTATTAGGTTTTGAATACCAACCGAATGAGTCTTCTTTAACTGAGCAATATTTTAAGAAGATGGGCTTACAGGTTCGTTATTTCATGCCGCCAAACAGTGTTGCACCTTTGGCTTTCTATTTCTTTGGTGATCTACTGAACGATTACTCGAACCTAGAGCTTATCAGCACCATTAGTACCATGGGCACGTTCCAGAAAATCTACCGTCCTGAGATTTACAACGCGAACGCGGTTGCAGGCAACTGTTACCAACCAAACTTGAAAAACTTGGATCACTCGCTGACTCAAATCGTGTACGACCGTGAAGAACGAAGCCAGCTAGCGGTTGAACAAGGTAAATTCGCAGAAGAGAATTTCATTAAGCCATACCAATCAGTTCTAGAGAACTGGTCGGCAAATTACGCACTTTAATCGTCTATTGCGCTCTCAAACCACCCAAGGATAGGCAGTATTATTATGAAAACACTATTACCGACTTCAACAGCGGGCAGCTTGCCGAAACCGTCTTGGCTTGCACAACCAGAGACGCTTTGGTCGCCATGGAAACTTCAAGGCGCTGAACTCACAGATGGCAAACAAGATGCGCTGCGTGTCTCTCTGCACGAGCAGCAGCAAGCAGGCATTGATATTGTGAGTGACGGTGAGCAAACACGTCAGCACTTTGTAACGACCTTCATTGAACACTTGAATGGCGTTGATTTTGAAAAGCGTGAAACCGTTAAAATCCGCGACCGTTACGATGCAAGTGTCCCTACAGTCGTTGGCCCTGTTTCTCGTCAGAAATCCGTGTTTGTCGAAGATGCTAAATTCTTACGTCAACAAACCAATCAACCGATCAAATGGGCTCTGCCGGGGCCTATGACCATGATTGATACACTTTACGATGCGCATTACCAAAGCCGTGAAAAACTGGCGTGGGAATTTGCGAAGATCCTCAACGAAGAAGCGAAAGAGTTAGAGGCTGCAGGCGTTGATATTATTCAGTTCGATGAACCTGCGTTTAACGTGTTTTTTGATGAAGTGAATGATTGGGGCATCGCGTGCTTAGAAAGAGCCATTGAAGGGCTTAAGTGCGAAACAGCAGTGCATATTTGTTATGGCTACGGGATCAAAGCGAATACGGATTGGAAAAAGACACTAGGCACCGAGTGGCGCCAATACGAAGAAGTATTTCCTAAGCTGCAGCAATCGAATATCGATATTATCTCTTTAGAGTGTCACAACTCTCATGTACCTCTTGAGCTACTTGAACTCGTGCGAGGCAAGAAAGTGATGGTCGGTGCGATTGATGTGGCTACCGACTCGATTGAAACACCAGAAGAAGTGGCTAACACTCTACGAGAAACACTTAAGTATGTTGATGCCGATAAGCTCTACCCTTGCACCAACTGTGGCATGGCTCCCCTGCCTCGCGAAATTGCCTCAGCGAAGCTTAATGCGCTCAGTGCTGGCGCAGAGATCGTTCGTAAAGAGCTTTCAGCGTAACGCTTTCCTAAAGAACAGAAGCTATACCCTGAAGCCTAAGTATCACATCGATGCTTAGGCTTCCGTACTCTTCTCAACTTCCACTCTCTATCTATTTATCTATTTATCTATTTATCTATTTATTTATCTAAGAAAGTAGCCATCTTCTTCAGAGTGATTAGCGCCTTATCAAGCTCGTCTCTTTCAATGCTTTCAGCGCCACTTTCAGCCCATACTTCCTGTTTTTTATCTAACAGCGAATACGCTTCCTTGCCCTTTTCAGTCATGTTAACCAACTTTGCTTTTTTGTGATTCGGGTTATCAAGCCAAGTTAGCAGGCCATCTTTCACCATGATGTCGGTAACACGCTGAGTCGCTTGTCTGCTTTGCCCCATAATACGAGCAATTTGAGAAACGGTGACCAGATCATCGGACTTCTCGATCGCACCCATCACCTTCCATCTGGCACTGCTTAACCCTAACTCTTCGGTTAATTTGTCACCCTCAGCATTCAATAGACCACTGACCTTAAAGATCTCTAGTGCGATCTTTGTGAAAACTTCTCCATTCGTATCCATAATACTCACTTTGACAACATGCTGTCATTAAATTAGACTTAAACCAAATTGACAACATGTTACCAAATTAAAGGCGCAAATGATATGAAACCAATAATCCACAAAACAGCGGCATTAACAGCAACACTGTGTGTCGCGACATTCTTTACCAGCACATTACTTGTAGAACTGTTTGGTACTTTGGAATCAGTGAAGCTAGTCAAGTCAATGATCGTTTTTCCGGGCTTGTTTATTCTTGTCCCAGCCATTGCTATCACTGGTGCGACCGGCGCAGCTATGGCAAAACAACGAAAAGGGAAAATAGTTGAGCGTAAGAGTAAACGCATGCCAATTATCGCGTTCAACGGGATCGTTATTTTGATTCCGGCCGCTTACTTTTTAAATCAGTGGGCAAGTTTAGGAGAGTTCGGCTCAGTGTTTTATGGCGTTCAGGTTTTAGAACTGATAGCAGGCGCGACCAACCTAACACTGATGTCTTTGAATATCATGGACGGCAGAAAGTTTCGTCCTAAGAAGGCAACACAAGGCTAAGCTCATCGTATTTAAGCAAACAGATGAGCTTTATACGCGGCTGTTTACCAGGTTTTATCTAAGTCTTGAGCATATAAAGAGATCGCTCGTTGGTACTCTTTGATCGCTTCGCTATTCGTCGTGGAAACTAAAAGCTCAAGTAACAGCGATGTCGCCTCTTTATGGCGACCTAAATTGTACAAGCACATTGCGTAGAAAGGTTTCACTTCTATCGAGTCAGGATACTCAGCCATAGTCTGTTCGAAATAGCCTAAAGCCTCTGCATAAAGGCCAAGGCTTCGATAAGTACTCGCCAAACCGAACTGCGCATCAAAACGCTCTACTGAAGAAAGCACGCCAGACAGAGACAGCACATAGTGATCAATCGCCTGTTGCTCTTTGCCCTGGTTGTCGTAAGACCACGCAATCTGTAAATGTGCTTTCGCTGCATAGTTTTCATCAGTGAGTAGCGTTGCCAATAAGTCACGCGACTCTTGGTACTTCTCTTCCTTTCGCAATTCGATTGCTTGTTTGATAATGGTGTCCATAACTCTCCCTTACGCTTAAGCGCTTTGCTATGCGTTCATTTCCTCGAACATCTGTTTATAAGACTGAGTTTGTAGTGCCGATTGAGTCAACCCGAACTTACTGGCTAACAACTCAAGCTCACTTTTATACACAGACAACTTAGATTCATCGTCCGTCATGATAGCAAACTCAGCAAAATCACCGATACCCGCAAGAGAATCGACGGTGATATGGAACTCTCCAACAAAATAGATACTGCGAGTTTTCTGCGCTTTAAGAATCACTTCGTACCCCAAGTTCTCTAGCATACTCTTAGCATTCGACGCATTGGTGATGTTTGTCGCTTCACATCGATCAGACTCAGGGCCTTTTACGATCCATAGTTTGATGCCCGACGGCTCCATAGTGCGAATACACAAGCTTTTGTTCTGAGCTTGTAAGCTTCTATCAGGGCTATCGAAATACCAATCACATTCTTGATTGTCTTGCAGCATTACTTCATGAGCAATTAGGTTCAACGTTTTCAAGAACTCAGACTTAGAGCTAAGTCGGTACTTCAGCTCAACCTCATATTTGCCTTTGAAATGATCGTTAGTCATAGATTAGCTCGATGCAAAAAAAGCGATACTAGCACACGAACCAAATCCGAAATACAAACTGACGCACAACACAAACGAAAGCAGTGGAACTATGTTCGACACGCTAACATACGGTTCCATTCTTCTTTGTTCATTGCGCCTTTAGAAAGGTAAATATTGTGTTTCTGCATTGCACCTTTCGTGTATGAAAGTTTGATGAATGAGCCAATTTCAAACGGAAGAAAGCTGCGCTGTAAAGTCACATCACAAGCAACTCCATTTAAACGTACATGACCGTTCGTGATTTCAAATGAGCTATCGCGAAGCTTCCACCACAACATTAGAATTCTTATTAATGGGGGAACACAAATTATTAGCCCTATGGTTAGCAGCGATGAACGATCACCGTCTGATATCCAATAGACAAGGCCTAATGCAATAACAATAAACAGCAACTCTGAAAATAAGTATTTAATAAAATTTAATTGGATACGGTTATCCATGACACCCTCTCAATGACGGTCCTAAAAGCAGCTCCATTTCAACGAGCCCTTTCACTTCAGACAACTTAGTAAAACCTTTTGCTTGATAAAGCTTAATCGCGGGATTCTCACTGAACACTCGTAAATGACCTTATTGCTCACTGACCTTGATATATCCAACCCTACTAGCTCGCTTGGAAACAGTTAAACGCGAGTTAAAGTCTACTCAGAATGCTGCTTATAAAACTGACTTCAGCGCCTGTAAGTAACCATATAAAACCACAAATATTTAGTATGATGGTAACCCATAGAACAAATTTGAAGGGCTGCTTACTCGACTTATGCCGTAACTGAAATTGCGCCAATAACGCACCAGGCCACCCTCCGAATAATGAAAGCAAGTGAAGGGTTTTCTCTGACGTCCTCCAGTTCCCCTTTTGGGCTGCTTGCTTATCCCAAGAAAACATCAGGTAAGTGAATAGACTCAAAACTAAATATGCGGGGATGAGTATCAATAACCCATCAAAAACAACTATCGACGTGCTTGCCGCTACCAAAAAGCTAAAACCAAACAATACTGTAAATGGAAAGCCATTTGCCCCTTCAATCACAACATTTTGGGCATTAAATCGGCCTTTACTATCTTCCTTTACTTCAAACATCACGTTGTCATGTAACGCGGGGCGGCGTCTTGAATTCTTAACCGACGATGCATGAATAAATACTTTAAGCTCACCTCCTAGAGAGGAAATGAAACCGTAACCTTTGTCATCATTCCATTCGATGATTTTACCTTTCATGATCGACCTTCGTATTTAATATCTATCGATTAGCGCTTTATTAAATCGCCGTTAACAGCACTATTTCCAAACAAAGCCACCGTAAGTGCGAAACTAAAAATGCTATAGGTGGGCTATCTTTAATGCTTATGTGATTGTGGCTTGCTCTGTTGGCTATTGAGCCAACTACACTAAAACCTGACGAGTATTTCTGATGAAGTAATGCACCTGACGTTCAATTTTTGAATTGACCATCTCTACCGGACGACACCCATTTGGGCATGGCATACGAGGTGTTGTACCAAACAACCGACAAATTAATGGTCGCTCTTCATATACCTCACAGCCATTGGGGCCTAAATACACACAGTTATATTCGTCTAAGGCAGCTTCATGTTCAGCGTCAGATTTCATTGGTAGACGCGACATTTCTTCCGAGGAAGTCGTTACTGGCCCACAACAATCATGGCAGCCCTTAACGCATTCAAACGCCGGAATACTCTCGCGTAGGTATGTAATGATTTCTATATTATTGTTCATCATTATCTTCTTCTCATTTAATACGAGACCATTATAGAGCAATACATAATTAGCTAGAAGTTGAGAATTAACCCAAATCTAAGGTACCGCAATCATAAAACCATCAGCATAATTTTTATGGATATTTGACGACAGAGAATCCATGTAACCCGATAAATCAGCACAAACTTGAACTCACAACTACGCACCGATTACACCCAACTAAGTTGAGACAGAAAATACATCCACTGACTGTCGGCTGGAGTGCTTTTTAGGCAACAATTTACTTGGTTACAAATTTGTATTTCATCGTTTTGTTAGGCAATTATCCAAAATAAATTGACCGTAAAAAATAATAACCAATGCCCCTATTACACCACCTAAAAGTGTTGTAAATAATGGTATATAAGTCTGTTGGTAGGCTAACTTATGCCATTCAGGGTATGAAGCAATGGAAAGGTATTTCCAAGATACAAAAAAACCGAGAAGCAATACAACCCCAGATATTATCACTGGATATTTAGGTGCAGTGATATAGGCAGTAGCAACAACGAGGAATGCTGTAATAAAGCCAACAACAGGCTCAGGCCATAAACCAATAAACTCATCAAAAAAGAAGAAGCCACTGATTACACTAACGACCATTGCTCCAATAGTTGCAAACACCATTATTATCCATGAAATCATTGTTCTACCCTCACTTTTCCAACGAATGAATTAGTCACCGCAGTCGCGCAAAGCCATCAGGATTACGACGTAAGCGAATCGCAGATGAATAGACAGATAACGATTCACGCGTTATCTGTCAGTTGGAATTATTCTCAAGCTCGCTTTCCAAACTGTACGGGTTCAATACCTTTATTTGTAGGTCTAACAACGACTGTATTGGCAATTAAATCATGCCAACCTTGTTTCTTTCCGCTAAACGCAATCCAAACAAAGCCAAGACACAATGGAAGAATACTTAGGTAATACGCAAGGTACCTTAAAATTGATTTGCCCGTAGAAAGCGCCTGTCCAGTCTCCGCATTCACAACTTGAAGCTTCAAAGCAATTTTGCCTGGAGTACCAGATCGATAAACCCAAAATATAACAGTTGCGATAAAAGGTAATACCCAATTTAATAATACATCCCAGCCGCCTAAGATGAACTCATCTGAATCAAAATAGTAATCACCATATACCCAATATAATAAAGGCATAGTCACCAGTAAGAACAGGAAGGTATCAATCAACGCAGCTCCTAATCGCACCCAAAAACCTGCATACTCTAATTGCTCATTGTCCATAAAATATCCTATCTGTTTTGTTTAAATCACATTGCAGCCGAGCGCTCTGTTGAATTGTGATTAATACTACCAACCAAAATGATTGTAAGCTAACGACTGTTCAATATTGGGATAAATTAATCTGCCGCTGCATCTGATAGAAAGCGAGTACTCTCACTTTTCCAACAAACGACACTGATACTCTGCGACCCATTTTAGTTCTGCTGCATGTTCAGGGAATAGTTCGTGAAGAAAATACAATGCATCTGTTGGCGTTGCGTATGAGTTTTAGACTTAAGCCAGCAACCAGTGTGTTAATAACTGAGTACTAAAACCTAAACTACTAAAAGAGATAGGTAATATATGCACCGAATGATTACGTCTTTCAAAGACAAAACCCTTCAGAAAGCGTCCTTCGGTGCATATAATTTCAAGCGACTGATATAAGTGACTAGCGTAAGTCGCTAACATAAATAACTAGCGTAAGCGTCTCAACACAACCTGCTGGTCAAGCTCATTCTGATAGTCCGTGTAATCAAGCCCTTGATCAAATATGTACTCAGTGACAAGAGTGCGAATGCACTCAACTAATGTGCTTGCTTGCCAAGGCTTCTCAAAATAACGGTCGATGCCTGCTGCATTAATCGCATTGATGGTATCGGTATGAGTGGCCTGCCCCGTAAGAAGAATTTTCTTTGTATTCGGAAAGCGGCTGTCATGGAACACTTCAGTGAGTAACTCCACACCCGTTTTCCCTGGCATCACATGATCAGACACGATGACGGTAATGTGTTCGCCTTCTGCGTCAAGTTCATCAATGAGATCAAGCACTTCTTGCGCTGATTCACAATCTTCAATATTCAGCCAACTCGCCAGCGGCTCTAAATCTTGTACCACTGCGCTCAGTACTTCTCTCTGGTCATCGACACAGATTAAATTAAGCTTCTCCATGTTCACCCTCTATTGGTAACTTGATTCTAAATACAGTTTTAGAAGCATCACTTTTCACAATGATGCTTCCGCCATAACCCGCCACAATCCGCTTAACGATTGATAAACCCAAGCCCAATCCAAACGATAAACCACCTTTTTTAGTGGTGAAGTTGGGCTGAAATACCTTTCTACGAGTCACCTCGTCTATCTCAGGGCCGTTATTCGTGATCGTAACTAATATTCTTTTCTTACTTAATCTGGTTTGAATTTCTATTGCAGCATCGTCTGAATTCGACATTGCATCACAAGCGTTCTTTACAATGTTGACCCAAATCTGAACGAGCTCTGTTTTCGAGCCTTTAAAAGTCGGCAAATCTGCAGGGCTCAATCGCACAGAGACTCTACGTAACTCACTTTGTAACAACGATAAGGCATGGTTAATGGAGTCGTTAATATCAACCGCTTCTTCGGTGTCAATATCAACTCTGCCAAGTTGTTTAACCGATTTTACGATGCCGACGGTGTGTCTAGATGCCAAACGTAAATCATGTAAATCACAACCCATCTGCCAAAAGCGAATCGCTTCTTCTGGGTTTTTCAGCCAATGTTTTGAAATAACGTCTGTTGCATATGAAGCGTCAATTGGAATCGCCTTGGCAAGAGAGCGAGTAATGTTCTTGTCTAAACCATATTTTCTTTCAAATTGTCGCCCACGTGTTCGCGCTTCTGACGACGACGTTTTCTGACCATGCATTAACCCAAAATCGAAAAATTGACTGGCTTCTGGATGCACTTCTTCGAGCAGATCCATGATGACCGTTTCAAGTCGACCAGATTTGCTATTTACTACACCAATAGCGTTGTTAAGCTCATGGGCAATCCCTGCAGCTAATTGACCCAAGGTCGTCATTTGCTCAGCAGTATGTAACTTCTCTAGCGCTTTTTGTTTCGCTATCGCTTCTTGTGTTGCGCGGCGTTGACGACGCGACAACTCATTGACAATCACAGGTGTGAACTGTGCGGTAAGAGGGCCAAATTTACGTTCATCTTCTGCAGGCGTGTCTTTATCGATCCACGCTAACTCAACATCGGTTTTAGCAACAACCGTTGAAGATGCTGTCCAATTACCTGAAAAGAAGCTATGAACGCCAATAAAAGCCCCACTACCCGCGCTAAACACTCGCACTTGCGGTGTATTCGCTTCGGAATAAAATCCTTCCAGTTCTCCACTAAACACATAATACAAACGAGTGTTTAACGCTGATTGTTCAATAATGGTGTTACCGGCACGGCACGTCACCCGACGTTCGGTCTGATTAAAATAACGATCGATAAGTGCTTCTAGCTTTTGTTGATACACGTATCGTTATCCTATGTGACCAATTGAATGTAGCAGCCACACCATAACAAAACTCAGTAGCACACCAACCACACCCAAAATAATACCGATTCTGGCCATTTGATTACTTTGCACATGACCCGTGGCATGAGCCAACGCATTCGGTGGCGTACTGATTGGCAGCGACATACCTAATGAAGCGGCAAAAGTCACAACCAGAATTAACGTTAACTCACCACCTAGTGGCGTGAGTGAAGCCATAGACGAACCCAATGCAGCCATAATTGGCATTAACAAGTTAGCCGTTGCGGTATGAGACATAAAGTTTGCCATTACCAAACACAAGAACGCCGCTCCGAACAACACCACATAGGGTGAGTAAGCATCAAACGGAATGCTGTGTACCACGAGCCTTGCTAAGCCAGTTTTATCGAGAGCTAAACCAAGTGCAATACCACCAGATACAAGCCACAGTACGTCCCAAGAAATTTTCTTCAGGTCTTCTTTATTGATGATCCCTGTGAGTGAGAATACAGCGACAGGAATCAGAGCGACGGTATAAGAGTTCATGCCATGGCTTGAGCCCATTAACCAAAGAATGATGGTCAGCGCAAAAGTGACGTACACCGCAATGGCTTTGGGTGTTTTAAGGAATTTACCTTTAATGCTTAACTCGATTTTCTTTTGGTCAGCTTTGTACATAAAGCCTATTAAAAACCACGCTAACGCCATCATAATAACGACAAACGGCACACCAAATGCCATCCATTCACCGAACGTAATGAGGTTATCGCCGACTAAATATTTAAGTGCGATAGCGTTCGGGGGAGTACCGATCGGGGTACCAATGCCACCGATGTTAGCGGCAACAGGGATACAAAGCGCAAACGCTATACGACCGGGATCTTTCGGGCCAAACACAGCCAGTACCGGCGTTAAAATAGAGAGCATCATTGCCGTTGTTGCCGTGTTAGACATAAACATCGAAAAGATACCAGTGATCAACATTAAGCCGAGCATCACAAACTTTGGGTCTTGTCCAAATGGCTTCAATAATACACGGGCTAAGTTTACGTCTAATCGATACTTAGTGGCGGCCATCGCTAAGAAAAAACCGCCCAAAAACAGCATGATGATTGGGCTTGCGAATGTCGCCATAATGTCGCTGTATTTTAACAACTCACCAAAATGTTCCTGCCCATGCTCAAACCTTAAAAAGATCAGCCCTTTATCCGACAACATCAATAATTGCAGAACGATAATAACAACAGACGTCGCGTAGATCGGGATAGGCTCGAACACCCAGCACAATGCCGCTAATAAAAAGATCGCGATAACGCGTTGTTGAATAATCGTAAGGCCTTCAAATGGAAACGCTGATAGCGGCATTACGAGGATAATGAAAGGAATTAAAATAGGGATAATGTATTTAATATAGGGGCGCATAGCACAAAAACTCTTCCTGAGATAACAACTACTTAGAAATTAGATTTAAAGTTCTAATTTAGTCCGACAACGAATTATCGACCTCTTATCACTATCTCACTATCGGCTAGATCAATGATTCCGTAATCGCGATATCCCCTTTTTCGATTCTGTGCGCTACCTCTACGTTTGTATGTTATTTACTGTTGTAATTAAATTCAGGTGAGTGGTTTCTACGTTCCTAGTCATAATCCGTTCCAGTTATTCTAGATACTGTCAGAACAGGTCAGTCACTTAAAGTCACGTCCATAAATTAAGGACCACTTCTGATAAAAGCGCTGAACAAGCTCGTTGGGGGTTGATGGATGCTGGGCCTTTTCCAATAATTGGTCGCTTGTCATGCTTCCTCCGTGAAACTAACGATGAATAGAGATGGTGGTTATGAAGCTAGCATCTTTGAGAGGTATATCGAACGGTCTACACCGACATATTTGCCATACGCACTGGGTTCTGAGTAAGCGTGGCGACAATAAAAGCTCACCGCTTTTGAGTTAACTCTACGTGTCGATAAAATAGCTTTTCGATACCCTTTTTCAATCGCAAAACATTCGAGTTGTTTTAATCAATATGAGCCAGCACCAGCTTTGTTAGAGTACATCCGCTTAAGTTCACAAATTTCACTTTCGTGATATCTAAACACCCCACATGCCACAGCGCTATCATTCAGATACACCACGATACATCCATCTTTCAATGGATCATAAGTATCAGATACAAAAGAGCTTTCGCCTGTGTCATTAGTAATCTTGCGAAGTGACAAATTCAGCTCAGTGATTAATGACTGAAAATCTCTATTATTTGGTTTTACTTTCTTATATTCGAATTCCATACCTGCCACATAATGCCAACTCAATCAGCATGATCAAAAATACAATATTGCAGAACGTCCCAAAAATAGGAGATATTGTCGTCTTTCCAATTACACACGAAAGTGGACGTTACAAAGGTAAGCGCATAATCCAAGGCGGTCGAAAGATGGTTGTGACCCTTACTCTATGCTGAAAGATGGCGCTATATGGGATGAAAATACAGCCAAAAACTAATCATTAACGCCATAGTCGTTTGTTAGGCTTGCAGCTCCAACAAGTGCTCTGCCCCAGAGCTTTTCACAATTTCAAAACCCAATTTCAAATACAATTGCTTAGCTGGATTCGTTTCAATCACGCTTAACCCAACCTTAGATTTCATTGTTTGCGCTTTAGCAATTAGGTCAAGAATTAGCTTACTGCCAATTTTCAAACCTTGATACTCAGGAGAAATCTGAATTTGAACCAAATACCAATAGTTAAGTGCTTCGGTGTATGTAGCTTTGAACAACCCAATAGGCTTCCCATCCAATTCAACGATTTGCGCATGAGAAAATTCAAAGCGTATTCTCTTTTCATATTCTTCAGTACTCGTTGGCATACCTACTTCTTCTAGATACTGCCTCATCGTTTTATCACGTAATGACAGCAAGAAAGGGATATCTGTCTCACTCGCTCGTCTAAGGGAATTATCCATGTTTCCTCCAAAAGCCTAACGCCAAATTAAGTAGTGAGCAACGCCGCCACCTGACCTAAACCATTGTGCCGTAAACACTAAAGTTAATTCAAAGCGCAAATGCCAAGCGTTGCGAATCTGATTAAATTATTGTTAGGTCTTTCGCTCACCAACTAACTTTTCTACTTCTTTTACCCATTCATCAAACAATTGACCATAAGCAGGATAAATCCTCATTAAACGACTGAACCAAGGATCAAGTTTCATCGCATCTTTGTCTTTTAACCAATCTTCTAGTGAATACCCTAGTGGGTTAGCTTCTTCTGCTTTCAGCGTATATTCGATTGATTTTTTCATATCCTGATTTATTAAAGCTACAATTGATAACGCCCAATAACTATCAGCCATTTCCCTATACTCTTGATCTTCTCTGTATTTATCGAGCGCATGGTCAAAGTAATCTTCGGCTTTATCAACATCATTAGTTCTAAGGTGATACCAACCAAGATTGTGTAGGTGCCAACCATATTGAGGGACAAGCTTTAACTGCTCCTCCAACTTATTGAAATCCGGAGAATGTTGAGTGATGTCTTCCGAATTAACTATTGCTGTCAAATAGTGATCGATCACTGCTTTTCGACGCTGCTCATCCATTTTTTGAGCCGTCAAACCAGAAATAGCTTTTTCCAATACTTCAACTGCATCGTCATACTCAGCATCTTGGACTAATGCAATACCTGAGATTAACTGTTCATATGGGACAATTCTATTATTGATCTTGTTTTCAACCCAATTATCAACAATGTTATAACCCGCAACACCTGTACCAAGAGCAAAAGTTAAAATACCACCAACTTTTACAACATCTTTAATTGTAACCAAGGATATGTCCTCTATTATTGACCTAACGCCCAGTTCAGGCGCATATTTTATGTAGCGTTTTTGTGCAATAATTGGAGCCTGCGACAAATGCACAAAAACGGCGTAATAAAATGTGTCGCTTGCAACTGCTTGTTAGGTTTTAACCCTACTATGCCAGTACTATATTTTACTCAAGATCCCAACATAGACATTTTATCGGGTTATAAATAACTCGAACAATTGAAGTTGAACGTCACAACTTTCTTTTTGTTTATGACCATTTTCTCAGGTGAAAATTTATAGCTTGGCCTTGGTCTTATGAAATTTGAACTAACACATTTTCGCTATCCGCATCTAAGATTGACTTTGGATTTTGAGCATATCCAAGCTCGTCGTTAGCATAGGATGTTACTGATTTAGCCAAATAGTCACTCAACGATCTATCTGTCACGTATTTTTCTGACAAAATTGCTTCAGGTTTCTCACCTTTTATAGCTTGAGATAGGTGGTAGGTCCAAATCCCTTGCTTCAAGTTATCACATGAATACGAGCTTTGTCCCGGTTGACACGAGAAATATGATGCCAGATAGTTACTATCACTTAATACGAGCTTTATTTCATCCACATCAATATTTGACAGCGTATTCCTGCTATTGTCACATACAAATGACTGTGCACAAGCGTCAATAAAAATCATCGCAGAATTACACTCCGATTTAGACAGAGGATCCAATAAGATATCGCGAAGTGAAATTGCAGTTTTATCAACATTCATTGGGTGCATATCGTAAGTAGATAAGTAATTAGTTACACCGTTATGAAAGCCGTGACCAACATAATAAAAAATAAGTCGATCTTTTGAGGATAGTTCATAGAAAAGGCTTTGTAGGTCATACTGCAAGCTGCTTTGTAATGCTTCTTCATTAAGAATTAAATGAATATCTTCTTCTTCTACACCTAATTCATCAATTAAAACTGTCTTAAACAAATGAGCATCTCGCTCAGCATATTTAACCGGAGGAATCTGGTTTTGTTCTCTAGTAGCGTAATTTTCAATACCAATAATAAGTGCTACTGTTTTTTCAAAGCTTGGCTTTGATAAAGTTTTCTCTGCTTGAGGAGGTGTCTCATGTTTAAGTTTATTTTCGCTTCCTTCTCTTATATATATTTCATCGCCGAGGGATATTATATCTTTGGATTTTTCGGTCTTTATAACAAAAAGCCGTTTAGCATTACTATCTACCCAATCACAAATAACCTCAGGCTTCTGTGAGAGGAATGAAATTGCTTCCGTCATGATTTCACCAATTCGGTAATCAGAGCTTATGCCAACTGTCTCATTCAGAGTTGATGTAACCTCGTTGATTCCAAAGACTAAAGTACCGCCTTCTGTATTTGCGAAGGAAGCTATTATTTTAGCAACCTGAAAAGGTGCTAAAGGAACTGCATTAAATTCGTGCGTTATAGATTTTTGTTTGTTACATAACTCTGTTACTTCAGTACTTGAAATAGCTAACCTGGTTACCGGAATTTTATTTATTTCTGTTAACTTAAGAAATTGTCCCAAAGTGATCTTTTGGGGCGTATTTTTGCCATCTTCGCACCATAGCTCAGCATCTACATACTGCAGCACATCAAACTCTGCAGTGTAATAAAGCAGAACTTCATCATTATCTGAAGGTCTAGCGACTACGGTTACATTTTTTCCATTCTTAGTGATACCTCCGATAATACTTTTGGCTATTTCATAGTGATTAGAGCAATCGTATTCGGGTAAATAATTTAAGTAGTTAACAATGTTTTTTACTGCTCTTGATATTAACCCTTGGACATACTTTAGCCGTTCATAATCTGCTGAAGGGATATGAAAGAAACTTGGGGAAATACCCTTTATCTCTACTTCTTCTTCAAGCTCTTCAAATGAGCGTATAGTTTTACTAGCCAAAGGTGCTTGAATAGTTTCACCTGTTACAGATGTTTGCTTATTGATTAGTAATTCAGTATCTAAAATCTCAATACACAATTCTTTGAAATGATCGTTTATTTCACTATTTTCTGACCTTAAGAGAAAATCTAGTTTCTTATCGTGACCTAGTAACTCAAAGTAATTGCATAGCTTATCTGAAAGTTCTATTAATACTCGATTCGCATTCCACGGCTTTGTCACATAAAAATTATTCTCATCAAAATGCAAATTAACATTTCTAATGAAGTCGATATCAGCATATTTAATTTGTAATGCATCAGCTTCAATAGCTTCTAACTTCGACAATTTATCGTCTAACTTTGCAATATTTTCTTTAGTTGTATCATCACTACATTCATTAATTATCCAAACTTTAAAATACGGAATTATATTTTCTAGTTTAGTTATGAATTCGTTAGATTTTTCAGGAGTTGTTTTAATTAGCTCAAAATCACTTTGTTTCAAAACTTTAATATTGAAAGCCTTTAAAAATGATTTTAAATTAGGGTTGTTTTTGTTTTCTGCATTCAATTCTAAAAAATAAAACTCATCATGGAATATTTTGCTATTTCCATCCAAGAAATATTTCAAAGAACTGCAACTTACAGGAGTGCCACTAGTATTTTGCAATTGTGAGTCTTTGGCCCACTCTCCAACTTGTTTTAACTCTTGTTCATTCCAATTAACACACTTAGTCAATAACTCTTTATAGACTAACTGTATTCTTTCGATATTTTTCTTTTTAACATCACCTTTTTCAGTTGTGTCTTTTGATATTTCTTTAAGAAGTTTTAGATAGTCAGCATTCTCTAAAGAAGTTTTAAAGTCAAAGAATGAGAGCCAATTAGGTGTTAATTGATCACCATCAAACATGGGTAGGTAATTACCTGCAATTTTCTTCATTTCTTCTGTATTAAGAAGTACTTTATCTGATGATTCACATTCCTTAGTAACAACAGGAATACACTTGAGGTTTTTAATAAACCATGAGATATAAATACCAACTTCGTCACCACTTGTTCTACCTGGCCTACCAGAGTTACCCCAGAACGCTATTGGAAATGAAATTAGATCTGTAGCAGAGCAATTTTCAACAATATCTCTCCAAAACTGTAGAGAGAATTGGTAATTATCAATTGAGTCGTTAATAAACTTAAGAGTTGATATTTTACTATAAGTATCAGCTGTAAACGTTGTTTGCCAGGGTTTGAATTTTTTATCACTCCCATCAAAATAACTATTTAAATAGCCTTGTGTCACCAGTTCTGTTCGGCTTGTTTTATCTTCAATTGTTATACAAGTTATTCCATCTTGAACACCAAGAAATTTAAAAAACCTCTTCCATTCATCTGTATCTGCTTTTGTAGTTAAATAAACATCACTAACAAATATATCTTTATTTAGCATTCCTTCTATTTCTAGACGAGGTGAATATATTTTCGATAAAAAACAATCACTTGCCTTTATCAGGCATCCTTGAACAGTCAACAGTTTTAGGTTCGATAAACTTGAAAGAACACCTGCAGTTAAGTCACCTTTTTTATAAAGAGAAAATAGGTCATGCATGGTTTTAACTGCATTTTCTTCTGTAATATAACTTTCTGCATTAGGGATTATTGTTTTAGTAATAAAGCTGATATCTGTTTTTTCAACCACCCCAAGATTCCCGAGCCATGATCTGATATCAATTTCAGTTGAGAGCCAATCTTGCAGGCTTTGGTGAATAAAAGATAATTCACTATCTTTTACATTCCAGTTTGTGTCCTTACTTGTTGGAAAATAAATGTTGTATGGTGCGTTTAAAGCCCCTTTATGATCCCAAATAAAAGCTAATTTACTAAGTTGTGCGTTAGTAATGCTTTCAAAAGTTTCTTTTTCAGAAAGAAATTTAAGGTGCTTTATTAACTCTATGTTGTTTTCTATCGAATGATCATCAATAAAGCCTTTTGATTTAACGAATTCAGCTAAACATTTCCATTCAAAAGTACTCGCTCCTAATGCTTTAAACTCCTTACCAAATCCAGTGTTTTCGACAAAGACTTTAGTACTTTCTTTCCCTGTTGATTCAGAACCGATAATGAATGATTTTATCGCTTCCTCACCAATAAATGACTTTCTCGATAGGAAAGTAAAATCGATTATTGAGTCTTTAATTTTAACTAATGATTTCGGTTTCTCTCGCACAAAAGCAACAGTTTCGATAGCTTCTTGCCTACCTATATTAAATTGCGTTCCCAATTCATCATTGTGTATTCTATCTGGAATCAACTTATAAGCTTGATACTGATATTCAGTATCAACTAAGCGTGCAATCCATTTGAATATTTCAACCGAAATACTCTTAAACAGCCATTGGTTCCACTTTGAGTCTGCGTGAAGGTGCTCTCGGTTTGCGTTGGTGAGAAAACTAGTATTTACTAAAACAGGTAGTGAGTATTTAGTTTCTTCTGTAGGTAAATAAGAATATATTCGTCTTTCATTCTGATACAGTTTTACTATTCCATCAGTACCTGTTTTTGCAGCAAGTGTTAACTCAATGGTTTCGGCATTTAATAGCTTGTCGGGTATATTCCTTTCATCTTGAAGAGCGACTTTTAGATCACTAGGTACGCTCAATGTTATAGAGCTAGTCAACCATTTTTTTTGTTCGCTTTGACCATTTTTTAAAACTATACGGTTACTTTCAGAACGATCTATTTCAATATGCTTTCTATTATCTATGTCAAAATTAATTGATGAAATACTTTTCAGGAAAAGGTACATATTGACATCTTCTGACAATTCTTTGAGAGCCAAAAGAACATCGCCTTTATCATTTAATTCGATAATTGTCGCTACATTTGCTTTTATTGTATTTAGATATAGTTCTATAGGCTTCAAAATCCCTTCACTTACTTCGGTGTAAATAGGAGTTATCTGCCACGGGTTAACAAACTCTCTATCACTTTTTGCTTCCCACTCATCTTTTGTACCATCCCATATCCAATCAAATGGATAGGATGCGTCAAACCTAAAAAATTCATTATCGGTAAAAATCGTAACTTTATCAGACTGTCCAAAAACTGACTTAAACCCTATACCTTTATAGCCCGTTTTACTTGAGTCTTCTTTTTTAGTTCCATTATTAACATTACAAATACCTCTTATATCACGAGGACTAAACTTTCGGCCTGAATGAGCTACAACTAGAGAATTCCCGAATATCTTTATCCAAACTTTTACCGTACTTTCTGGCTCTGACGAATCATCTGCATTTTGTAAAAGCTCGTAAATGAAACGTTTTGAATCTGTATATAAATCCGTTGATAAAGACACTAAAGAGCTTGCTTGGTTTGTCGCTTGATCTGGTGTTGCATAATTAGTATTTTCATTGAATAAATCATCAATTACTTCTTTCATCTTCATTTGTAAATCTCTTTTAATGCTCAATTTTTGGTTCAGTAACTTCATTTGGCAGATATTGCTAATGTTTCTAGCTCATCGCCCACTTTCCAGCCTATGAACATTTTTAAAACTACATCAGCGTAATGATTCGGTCGATATTTACGCACCTACGTCCTAAACCTAACGAATGATATGGACTCCCTCTACCTGACACTCTGCGTGCCATACTTACTTAGTACACGCTGAAGAACTGGAGGTTACTATGTCCACCATTCAAACTATTGGCGTTGACCTCGCCAAGAATGTATTCAGTATTCACGGCGTTGATGCATATGGCAAGTGCGTCCTATGCAAAACTGTCAAAAGAAACAAACTCTTAGACACATTCGCGAAGTTACCGCCCTGCCTCATCGGTATGGAGGCGTGCTCTGGTGCACACCACTGGGCGAGAGAGCTACTGAAACTAGGTCATAACCCGAAAATTATGGCGTCCAAATTCGTTATTCCATATCGACAAAATGAGAAGAACGATGCCAATGACGCAGAGGCCATCTGTGAAGCGGTATCTAGACCCAAAACACGATTTGTCTCTATAAAAAGTGAAGAGCAACAAGCTGTGCTTTGCCTGCACCGTATTCGACAGGGGCTAATTAAAACAAGAACGGCGACTATTAACCAGCTCAGAGGTTTGCTTTCCGAATTTGGCATTGTGATGCCGCAGGGTCGCTACTCGGCTCAAAACACCATTGGTAGCGTCCTTGAAGATGCAGAAAATGGTTTGCCTATACTCGCTCGAGAGCTACTTCAAGATCTATCGAACAAGATTCAACACCTTAACCTAGAAGTACTGCACTATGATCGCAGAGTCTCTGCTTTAATCCGAGAGAAGGCATCAGCCAAAACCCTCATGGATATTCCAGGTGTCGGTGAACACAGTGCAAGTGCCATTGTCGCGACAGTCAATGACGCCAAACAATTTGGCTCCAGCCGCCAATTCGCTGCTTGGATAGGGTTGGTTCCAAGACAATACTCAACAGGTGGTCATGTTCATCTTGGTCGCATCAGCAAAAGAGGCGAAAAACACATTCGCACTCTACTTATTCATGGCGCAAGAGCCGTTATTGCACGATGTAAAGAGAAAACCGATCGCAACAGTATTTGGTTAAATCAACTCGTTGAACGACGAGGTTATAAACGAGCAGCTGTCGCCCTAGCAGCAAAGAACGCTCGTATAATATGGGCATTATTAACAACGGGAAAAGAGTACAAGATTAACTATGTAAACGGTTAACACTCACCGAGTCAAAGCAATAGCAAATGATGACAATATGACCAGACCGAGATGCCTAAACCTGTTTAATTGGGAAGTAATAAATACTGTTTAACGAATGAGGCTGGCATCAAGCGAATATCATCAAGGTGACGGAACGAATCCGATTAAACACCGAATGTAGAGCTGCTGTCCGATCCACTGTTGTCAGCGGGAGCTATTGTTGACAAAAGAGGGAGTCCATGTAGCCCTGTTAAGGGGTGAGCAACGCAATACCGATGCCGCCGCATACCACCTTAAACACTAAAACCGACGCATAGCGAAAATGCCACGCGTTGCGAATCCCTCTTGAACAGTTTGTTAGGCTTTATTGCTCTCTCCATGCCTTTATTGGCTGAGACGGCATAGCTTGCTTAAATATTTCAACTGCATCTGCCATAGCATGCTCGTGGCTAAGATAAATTGGTTTACCTACAACAATAGGCTCACTACCCTCACTATCATATAGCTCGATAAAATAACGCTGCGTAGATTTATCTAAAACTGTTTCAACTCGAAATTGAACCATAATTAAAACTCCTGAAAATATTTACTGAAATGTGACTTTTGTTGGTGCAGCTTTTGCGATAGCTATAAGCTCTAATTTAGTTTTGGATTGACAGTTTTCTAGACTTAGTGAACAGCCTTCTTGAATAGACTTAGCAATTGCAACTAGCTCTAGCTTTGTGTATTTAGAAGAATCTAAAATCAAACTTGCTCCAGCCTCTGCAATAGCAATTAATTCCAATTTTGTTTTATTCATTTGTATATCCTTAATATTAGTATGTACGTGATACTACGTGTAAAGCCTAACAGCTATTAGACAGAGAAATTCTGTACTTAAATGCAGAGTTTTTCTGTCTAGTTTCCTATGCGATCTATCTTAAGCGACTTACTTTATTCATAACAATGACTTATCGTTCTTAGTTTGTGATTGAACATGAAAATGTAGATGTTTTCCTATCTAACGAGACTAAGTGTTAAAAAAGGTGAGATCTGTACTTAGTGGTATTGTTAAAAAAAGTTTACTATTGATAATAAAGACAATATTCCCACTTCCAAAAACCTATCTATTAACTCATTTGTAATTAAAATAAAAAAATAAATATCGAAGTTAACTTAGACAGTTTCATTCTATAAATTAAAACAAAGCGGGGTTTAATAACTCCCGCCCCATCATCGAGTTACGATAAATAATAAAATTAGATTTTATAAAAACAATTTGATCAATAAGGATTTTTGTAAACTTTGATTTACATACCATAAAATTCAATCTCCTCGATAAACTTGTCATAGTTCCAAATGCTCTTCCAATCTTGATTCGCAACACATGGCACAGATGTGTTGCATATAGACTTCCTATAAAGCCGTTGGGAAGAAGGAGTTTATATTAAAATCAGGAACGAAAAATGAACCAACAACGTCAACTAAGCTGGAAAATAGCAGCTATTCTAGGTACATCTTTTGGCTTTAATGCACACGCTGCAGAAATGGTCAGAGTCGATAACGATACACTGCTACAACAAAGCCTCGTCGCTCAGTCGAAGAGTGTTGCTCCACTTGAATTAGGTTTTTCTGAAGTTAAACGGGTGGTATTGCCCAATGGGAAAACGAAAGTCCGCTACCAACAAACTCACTTAGGTTTACCCGTCTTTGATACTTCGGTCGTGGCCACCCTTTCCAAGAACCAACCCACTCAGGTATTTGGCTCAATGGCACAAGGGATCAGTGGAGACTTATCCAGCATCGCGCCAAAGCTGAATCAAGAGCAAGCGATTGAAGCCGCACTGTCCGCTCATCGCACGTTTACCGTCGGCAAAAAGTCGATTGAAAATAAAAACGCGAAACTGATGGTGAGATTGGATGAGAACCAAGTCGCCCAAGTGGTGTATCTGGTCGATTTCTTTATCGCGTCCTCAATGCCAGAGCGCCCTTTCTACTTTATTGATGCCACGACTGGCGATGTACTCCAAAAATGGAATGGACTAAACCACGCTAAAGCATTAGGTACTGGCCCAGGTGGCAACCTCAAAACCACTCGATATGAATATGGCAGTGACTTCCCTAGCTTTCCTATCGACAAAACAGGCACAACTTGTAAGTTAGAAAATGAATCAGTTAAGACAGTCGATTTGAGGAACGGAACGTCTGGCAGCGCAGCCTACAGTTACAACTGTGCCGACGGCACCAACTACACCGATCATAAATACATTAACGGGGCTTACTCGCCTCTTAACGATGCGCACTATTTTGGTAATGTCGTATTCGATATGTACAAAGAGTGGATGAACACGTCGCCTTTAACTTTCCAGCTGACGATGCGCGTTCATTACGGTACCGATTATGAAAACGCCTTTTGGAATGGTACATCAATGACCTTTGGAGATGGCAAAAATACCTTTTACCCATTAGTCGATATCAACGTGAGTGCTCACGAAGTCAGCCACGGGTTCACAGAGCAAAACTCCGGTCTTGTGTACCGAAATATGTCGGGTGGTATGAATGAAGCCTTCTCAGACATTGCGGGTGAAGCGGCTGAATACTACTTGCGTGGCAATGTGGATTGGGTTGTCGGAAGCGATATATTCAAATCAGAAGGTGGCTTGCGTTACTTTGATCAACCTTCAAAAGATGGTCGCTCGATTGACCATGCCTCTCAATATTACGACGGTTTGAACGTTCACTTATCTAGCGGTGTTTATAACCGCGCCTTTTACCTTTTAACGAACAAATCGGGTTGGAATGTACGTAAGGGCTTTGAAATATTCACGGTCGCAAACCAACTGTATTGGACGGCAAACAGTACCTTTGATGCCGGTGCTTGTGGCGTAGCGAAAGCCGCAGCAGACATGGGTTATGTGGTTGCCGATGTTGAAGATGCTTTTAACACCGTAGGCGTTAATGCAGGTTGTGGTGTCACGCCTCCAACTGGCAATGTGCTGACGAAAGGCACACCGATTGCGAACCTAAGCGGGAATCAATCCTCAGAGAGTTTCTACACGTTCACTGTTGATTCTGCATCAAGCGTGACGGTTTCAATGTCTGGTGGTTCAGGTGATGCCGACCTTTACGTGAAATCGGGCAGCAAGCCAACGACATCGAGTTACGATTGTCGCCCTTATCGCGCTGGAAACAATGAGCAGTGCAGTGTGAGCGCGCAACCGGGCGTAACCTACCATGTGTTACTGCGTGGATACTCGAACTACTCTGGCCTAACGTTGCGTTTAGATTGAGTTAGAGCGAGCCTCTCAAACAAGTTGTAAATCGAGAACTAGCGGTTAACCGCGAAATAAAAACCTACTCACTTTGAGTAGGTTTTTTTATGAAACACCGTAGTAGCTAATAATATTGTAAGTTATTTACTGATACGTTTATTAATTTATAAATATCAAGGTTACTTAGGCATTGTTTTATAAAAACAGTTTAAATTGAGATCCTGTGCTGCACAACGAAACAAAAATAACTGACTAACTTTTGAACACATTCACGTTACTGATAGGTTAATCCTTATAGGGCAAATGCTCTATTAATGATAAAAATTAAAATAAGGATTATTTATGAGACCATCTTTTCCTATCAGTATGGTGCTTGCAACGACAGTGGTTGGCTTCCAGTCTTTTGCGCAAAATATTGAGACAACGGATTCATTAGGTATTGCAGAAAGTAGCGCTGCGCAAAAGCAATCTTTGGCGTTACAAATCAGCGAGCGTTATTCCGATCTTGAGCTTTCATTGAAGGCTCAGATCTCAGAAAAGAACTTATCCGCGCCTGTAGATAAATTGAGCTCTACTCAGCCCTACTCTGCATTTTCAAGCCGGATGCAGAAAGCGGATCTTGGTTATCGCAAGATGAAAGGGATCAACGACTTCAGCGACTCTGTGTTAGAGGTTCGCATGGCTGATGAAGCGATGATCGAAGCTTGGAATAATGGTGAAAACCCGCTGTTTGCTTTCGAACCATCAGGCGATGATTCAAACTGGCAATACATCGAAGCCTATGATGTGTATGGGCAAGTTCACGAACTAGACGTGTACCAAATGCCAGACGTCCCAGTGTTTGTGGTTGATAGTAACGGTGCTGAAGAGCTCAAAGCAGGCCTAATGGCGATGCAGGCAGAGATGCAAAAGCTGGGTACTACAACGCAAATCAATGCCGTTAGCGATACCAATGCCGACGAGAGTCAACCTCAAAAATCGTCTTTGATGAACAGGGCTCGTCGCTCGATGGCCTTGTCGGAACCTGAGCCATTGAATACAACACAATTAACCAAAATCCGTTTAGCCGTCGACCAAGAACCTTGGATCTCTGGTAAAGCGGAAATCTACGCTATCGTGACGGGTGTCGATTCAAGTCGTTTAGAGCCCCAGATCGACCTCGTTGAGATGCCTTATCTGGACTACGACAAACAGACGTACTACCCGAACCAGACCGTCATCTTCTGGCCTCGCTACCGTTGGGGCGCTGCAGACATGATCTTGATGGAACACGATGATGGCACAGACTACAAAGCGCTAGCAAAACTCTTAGTTCAAGCCGCAGAAGAGATACTGAAGATGATTCCTGATCCAGAAGTTCAAGGTTATGCGATCATCCCTCAGATAACAGGCAAGATTATCGATGTGATTCCTGATGGCGTATTAGTGAATGATGATGACTTCGTGGACGTGTACTACACCTTAATGCAGAACACGCCTTATGTAGACCGTCCGGGCGCTGGCGGAAATGCTGTCGCATCGTTTGCACCAGTCACGATTTCACCAACAGAGTAAGTCGTTTCTTATTCAGTTAGGGCTTAAACGCTAGGCCCTAACTCTTCATTATCGAAGGTAAGTCAAACACAAGAGACCTACTCAGAACCTAATTACAGGGAGTAATCAAACACAATGATGTCTTCTAAAAGCGGACGAAACACATCTTTCAGCGCATCATGCTCAGGGTGCGGAAGGTAATTCTGGCGGCCTTCTTCATCGGCGAACGTCATTAACACCGAGTGGGTATAACCTTGATTCTTGTTTTCAGGGCTGTCATTTAATCCCCATTCTACTGAAGTGACCCCTTCAACCTTGTTAGGCATCGCTTCAAACAGCATCTTTAGTTTTTGAACCTCTGAAGCTTCAGCGTTTTCTTTAAACTTAATCAGTAGAATATGACGAATCATTCCCGTTTCTTTTTGAGTCATTCCTTGTCCTTTCGAGTCGTTCGCTTACTGGTTTGTAATGCTTAACCAACACCCAATAGCGATCTAAATTAGAGAACAACAAAATGCCACACGTTACACAACATGCCAAGGCTAGATCGCTAGAGTTTATAAAATACTCCACAACCCAATAACGAAAAATGCTGCACCCGAGGGCGCAGCATTTCTCATGACAATGGTAAGCACATCTTTAACGTTAATCACGACGACCTGTAAGCTGGATCGTTTGGTCTTGATCTACGTTCTTTTGGAATTGGATTCCGCCGTTAGACGCTTCATTTCTTCCTTCCAGTGTTAAGTCAGATTCAACACGCTCAGCCTTTACTTGATTACCTTCGCTTCTTGTCATGTCGATAGTCCCTGTATACGTACCGTCGGCAGCAAAAGCCGTGTTCATTGAAAGAGCCATTAAGCCTAGTGCGATTAACTTTTTCATACATCACCTCATATTCTTTTTAATTATTTGTTCGCTTGGTATCTGTGTTTCTTTGTTGAGGTAACTTTAGCGCTTGAGTGAAAGCCATTCGAGGAAAAGCAAGATTTACCAAATGGAAAATCAAGGGATTAGCGAAGTTCTGACGCTGTTCTGTCTTATCTGTTTTGTACTACCACTATGATATTAGAGTCACATAATTTCTGTACGCCTACCGCACCGAAATTACTGCCTATAAAAGGATTCATTTGGAGAGCCTGTGGACATCAATCTAGACATTCAAAATATCCTCGTCATCAAGCGTATGTATGAACTTCGCAATGTTGGACTGGTTGCGGAGTCGCTAGGCAAAACCTCTGGGGCGATCAGCAAGAACCTCTCGAAGTTAAAGTTGCAGCTCGACGATCCACTGTTCATTCAAACCAAACACGGGTTTGAACCCACGACTTTTGTTGAAACCAACATCGAAAATTTTGAGCAGATCTTGAGCAGCGTTGAAGCCATTAAACACCAAGTATTTTCGCCAGAAACTTACCAAGGTGATATCAAAATCTACGCAAATACACTGTTCTGGGAGCGCTTTGGCTCGAAGCTCTACTTTGCTCTGAGTAAAGAAGCCCCGCATGCTCACTACTCATTCGTTCGGTGGGGAAGCAATGTGAGGAACAGGCTCATCGACGGCGAAGAATCCATAGCGGTTCATTACTTTGATGAAACCTTGCCACAGTCAATTTCTCAAATGGAGTTCGGCAAAGGAAAAGTGGTGTTCTTCGTAAGAGAGGATCATCCAGCGAAAGACTTTGAGTCGCTCGCCAACTACCCAATCATTCTATTTAAAACCCCGGGATGGAATGACAATAAATACCCGATCCTTGATCGCCTTAGAAATATCGGATTTCACGTCAACCCAAGAGTGGAAGTCGATCACCCTGCGATGATTCACGATGTTGTGTTCAAATCCGACTATTTTGGTATCACCCTCAATGGCAGCGTACCAGAAGGCTGTCGTAGTATTGATTTACCCGAAAAACTGACGATCGATGTGGGTTATGTGATGAGCTGCCGTCGTTCACAGAAAGACACGCCTTTGAACCAGTGGTTATTCCAAATGTTGAAATCTACCCTGAAAAACAAACAAGCGTAGTTCAACATCTAAAGGCCTAAATGATTAACGGGTTAAGTACTTAAAAGCGTAAAGGCTTAAAGGCTTAGCTGTTTAACGACATAACTCCCCTATCATCCAATAAAGAAAAGGCTCCCGAGGGAGCCTTTGATTAGGGTTCTAGTGACTATTCGCTTATGTTTTTATTTTAAAATGCTTCTTCGAGCGTTTGTTCGTTCTTTTTTTCTGTTTGTTTCTCGCTGGTCTCTACCTCTTTCAAGCGCGCAGTGAAGTGTCTTAACACCGGCGGCTCGTAGGTAAAGTCGAGCCCTTTCACTTGTCCTGCATTCTCTTTCACTTTTTCAAATGCTTCGATGATGAAGTCCATGTGAGTTTGTGTGTAGGTCGCGCGAGGAATGGTAAGGCGCAATAACTCTGCAGGGCATGGGTGTTGTTCACCGGTTGCTGGGTCGCGACCTTGCAGCAATGAGCCAATCTCAACCGCTCTGATACCCGCGACTTTATAGAGTTCACACGCCAAAGCATGTGCTGGGAACTGACCTGCTGGAATATGAGGAAGCAGTTTACCCGCATCCACAAACGCAGCATGACCGCCTGCTTGCTGGCACACGATGCCCATCGCTTCTAAGCCATCAACTAAGTATTGAACCTGACCAATGCGGTACTCTAACCAATCTTGGCGCATGCCGTCATAAAGGCCAACCGCAAGACGCTCCATCGCGCCGCCTTCTAAGCCACCATAGGTTGGGAAGCCTTCTTGCACGACACACAAGGTTCGACACTCTGTGTACACATCCATGAAAGCGTCGTCTTTAAAGCACAACAAGCCGCCCATTTGTACCATGGCATCTTTCTTAGCAGACATGGCTAAGCCATCCGCGTATTTGTAGGATTCACGCGTGATCTGTTCTATTGTCCAATCTTGATAACCCGATTCACGTTGTTGAATGAAATAGGCATTTTCAGCGTAGCGTGCAGAGTCCATGATCACAGGAATATCGTACTTCTGAGCGATTTCATAAACGGCTTTTAGATTGGCGATAGACACTGGCTGTCCACCAGCAGAGTTACAAGTAATGGTGCTCACAATATAAGGAACATTGGCTGCGCCCGCTTCTAAGATCGCTTCTTCCAGCTTCGCCACATCGAAGTTGCCTTTGAAGTCCGCATTCACCGAGGTATCAAACGCTTCTTTGGTATAAACGTTCTTCGCCACACAGCAATTCACTTGGGTGTGACCTTGTGTTGTATCGAAGAAGTAGTTCGACAAGGCGACCATTTTGCTGCGATCGAGCCCTTTCTCCATTTCACGCTTCTTGATAAGAACAGGAATGTAGATCTGCTCTGCGCCGCGCCCTTGGTGCGTTGGAATCGTCAACTCGTAACCGAAGATATCTTTCACCGCATTCGACAATGCATAGTAACTGCGGCTACCACTGTAAGCTTCATCACCCATTAGCATCGCGGCTTGCATACGTTGGGTGATAGAACCTGTACCACTGTCTGTCAGTAAATCGATAAACACATCATCACTATCCAGTAAGAATGGGTTCATCCCCGCGTCGACAATGGCTTGTTCACGATAGGCGCGCGTTGTTCTTTTTACTGGCTCTACAACACGAATACGAAACGGTTCTGGTAGATGTTTGAAGTTTTCCATAATAGTACCTTTCTATACATTCCGATCAGGTCGAAATCTATTTTCTTCAGATGTCACGAATCCTCACCATTAATTTAATAGCTCCGTATAAAGATAGACGGAAATTAACAATGAAAATAAACAAGTTAAATAATGAGTTATTAATCGAACCTAAACAGAGGCTGAGATAATTAGCGATAACGACAAAACAACGAATATTCTGCACGAAATAATAAGTGCGACATTCATGCGTTCAAAGGTTATCAAAGCTGCTGATAGGTAAACAAAGCACGCTGCTTTGCTGGCGCGTGACGCCTAGAGGGTACTACTCTGAAGAAAGGCGGAACGAGAGCTGGTGATCTAAGGTATACCAAGCTAACAAGGTTAGCCATGTTGTTGATTGCCATTTCAGATACATGTTCACAATATATCCCTACGTTGAAATCAAGATGATCCGAAATTTAAATATAGTGCAATTGTTTTATAAATAAAGCTTAGAAAAGTATAAATGTGATCAACATTTAGAATGATGATTAAATACGATAGCATGTTATATAAACTGTGAATCACAGCCGTTTATATACTATTAAACTAGTTCAGCGAGTTACTTAATAATATCGAATCTCTTTTAAACTCAATACTTATCTAATAAGGGGCGAAGATGGCTGTTTTCTAAAAAGCTGTCTTCTAGAGAGCTACTGAGCTTAAAAAGCCAAGCTCTAAAACTCGCCGATCTAAAAAGGATAAGCACTAAAGCTCTCAGCCTTAACTAAAAAAGATAAGCTCTCACGCTCTAAAAACTCAGTTCTGATGAGTCTCAAGCCTCACCAGAACCGTTTTGCAGCCGCAGTCGTGGATTACTTTTTCTTCACGACTTGCTTGATGGCCATTTCAGCCAGTTTTGGCGTCGCTGCTTTCAATGCACTGGGGGCAACCTTCTTACCCGCCTTGACCGCTTTATTCAGTTGGCCTTTAACCGACGTGCCTCTTTTCATTGCTTCTAAACGTTGGCGGTTTCTTTGCACGTTATTTGCGTCAGCGATACGCTCGATCAACGTCTGCCTTAAAGTATCTAAACCAAACTGTACCTTTTCTGGCGCAATCGCCAGCGGTAACACGATATCGGTTTGCAGCAATATATGATTGTATTCGAGCGCTTGAGCAATGATCTTTGCTTTGGTCGATGTTGGATTCTCTAAGTCATACGGTGGTTGCCAATCGTCTACAGGCTTTAATCTGTCTACCTGATTCACAACCGACACCACAATCGGCTTCTTGCGTGAGATGTTCTTAGGATCGTCATAGAAAGCATCAAATCTATCTTTCAATTGCTTATCCAAATCACGCGCAGATTGATTGGCTTTAAGCACCCATAACACCACATCGGCTTGGGTCATCTCTTTCAGCATTAAGGCTTCGGTTTTAGGATTGCCATCAAGCCCTTGAAGATCAACCACGCGAACATCATTGTCGTCGACAAACGCGTTGTAAACCGTTGAAGTGTCGGTTGATGGCAGTACATCCACTTCGGCAACCAGCTCTTGCTTAAGGGCATTAATCAGTGAAGATTTACCAGAGCTCGTTTGCCCCACCAGCACGATTCGCACGGGCTCTAACTCTGGAGCAAAGCGTTGTTCGTCGAGTTCAGACACATCGGACGCTTTCAATGCTTCATCTTCAATGCTGAAACGTCCGCTATAGAGATCAATCGCCACCGCCGCAACTTCATCTAATAAGGCTTGTTTGGCGGCGTATTGCATGTCATCAACCACACCTCTTGTCATTGAAGATGTCGCTTGCTCTCTCCCTAAATCAGAAACAACTTTTAGCGGGTTCAAATAGAGGTTTTTGAGGTGATTCCCCCAAATAGCGGCCTTAACGATCTTCTGCCCTAGCTCGCCATATTTATCATAGGCTTCGTAGCCCGCCTTAATGTAAGAAACCTTGAGATACTCAATGCCCGGTATATGCTCTCGCACTACCAGTTTGTAGCGTCGGCTTACCTCTTCGAACAGCTTTAGCCCTTCAGGAATCGAGAAATCGAGCGATTTCTTATCAAACTTTTTCGCCACAAACTCAAGTACTTCTAAACCGGTTTGGTCTAGGTTGCCCCACTCTATGTCGACCATTAATTGTTGGCGTACATGGTGTTTTGAATCATTCCAGATCGACAGTTCTTTTTGAGACCAATCAGTCGAAGCCTTAACCAATGCATCGTTGATATCAGCTTTGTTATGTTGTGATTCAGATTCAGAAGCATCTTCGCCAAGGCCGTCGCTCTCTTTATTTGAGAAGGGCTCCGTACTTGAAGATCGGCGTGAAGAGCGGCTTGAAGAATCGCGTGAAGAACGACTAGAAATGAACAAGGGAATGGTGAATACCAAGGTACTCACGGCAATGGCAATCGACATTTCGAGTAGGTAACCGTATTTGATCGCCAAGAAGACACCAAAACCCATCATGATAATGCTTGGGAAGATGGCCGAAATAAGAGCAATGCCCCAGCGGCCGCTCGATAGCACCGCCAGTAATCGAAATAGGTTTCTAATTTTCTTCATAGCCCGACGCCGCCTTTCCTTTTTTCAGGGATTCTTTGTAGATCTTCTGCATCTCTTGTTCAGACACTTCTTCGCCTTTGTTCTTATGATAGAAGTAAAAACAAGCCGCGCGACCTAAACCATAAGAGGTGCCGAAACTCATTGCCGCTGCAGCCACCGCCCCTACCGTTTGACCATAAACTGGAATCAGCTTTATCAACTGTCGAGTGCCCAGTTTCATTCCGTATTGCAAAGCAAAGCTGCTTCCCAGAGTGCCTATCAGCTCACTGAAGACTCTCTTGTTCCACTCGACCCCATATTGATTCGCTAAACTATGTAGCATTTTCGCTTGAATCGCAGGTACCGACACCAAACCAACACCCGGAATCAGGTCGCTCGCTGCCGCACTTCCCGCATACCAAAGCACTTCGTTTTCTACTTGATCAAAGTTGGCTTCTTCCTGTGTGGAGTGCTCTTTGTCTTGCACCATCATTCCGATCACCGGAAGAATACTGGTCAGCTTTTCTAACAAGATGTCATAGTTGTAAATTGAACCACTGTTATTGCTCGAGTCATCCGTTTCGAAATCCACCGCGACGGATTCAAACTCTTTACCCCAAGCCTTCTCTACTTGGTTGGTGTTGAACTGAACCTGCCTTGCTCGATCTATTTCACTGGAAGACAACACTGCAGTATGAACAAGCAGCAAGTGTTTAATTTTCTTCTGTTTCTTAATCTGCTTTAGAGCCGCAAGCACTGAGGATTGTTCAGGTTCGTCGGCTTTCATTACAACGACTAACGCATTACCTGCCTGACCAATCTCTTCCAGATCCTCTTTCGCATCGTAATTCGCTTCGCTTAGTCCTCTGGTATCGAGAAAGCGCATCACGGGTTTGTCTTGTGGGAATTCATAAGACATCGCCGTCATGGTACAAGGCGCAAAACCATTACCCACTTCTACAAACGAGTCACCTGTCACCGCCTGAATAAACGATGACTTGCCCGCCCCCGTTTTTCCCAAGAGCCACAATGTCGGCAGATGCTGACGCTGGTATTCATGGGCCTGAGTAAGATCTGGGTTCTTGCTCGGATTAATGAAGTCTTTTATTTGATCAAACATGTTCAGAGTCACGCTCACTTGATGTTGAGATTCGAGTTGATGACAAAGCAATACTGACTTATATAATCACAAATCATATTAAACTTATGTTTGTTCAGTCGCACAGGTTTACAATACCTAAACGCTTGTTTTTATTTGCGCGCTCATTTTTATAGACGCTTTTTTATACGTGCGGGTATCATCGTATTGATTCACACATCGAACAAATATCAACAAACACAGAGAAGTAAAAGGTAAGTATGGAACAAATTTATTTAGCTGGCGGTTGCTTATGGGGCGTACAGGAATTTATTAAGTACGTTCCTGGTGTTATCAGCACAGAAGCAGGCCGTGCCAATGGAAGCGCCCAGCTAACAGAAAACGGGTCGACGCAAAGCGATTACGATGGCTATGCAGAGTGCGTACAAATTGAATTTGATCCAAGCGTTACGTCTGTAATGATTTTGATGGAACACTTGTTTGAGATTATCGACCCTTACAGCGTGAATCAACAAGGTGTCGATGTCGGAGAGAAATACCGCACAGGCGTATACAGCACCAACGCAGCACACTTAACAGAAGCTAAGCACTATGTTGCCTCTCGTGACGACGCCGACCGTATCGCACTCGAGATATTGCCGTTAATTCATTATGTCGCGAGTGATGATATCCACCAGCATCATTTGAGCCTATTTCCTGAAGATCATCACTTATGCCATATCCCTTGGGATCTGCTGCATAAGTATAAATCACAGTAGTCACGACGTAAGATCGAGATCGTCACGACCTAAGATCGATAAAGCCTCAACAGACATTACCCGTTGAGGCTTTTTAAGTGTTAATGGTCAGGACAGCTATCTGAATTTATTTGATAGCTCTAACCATTAAGCATTAGCCATTAGCCATTAAGTAATGACTCATAGCCAATAACTTACTTAGTCGTATTCTCAAGCACGTAGTCCGGACCCGCTGTTTCAGCCGTCACGACCGCAAGTTTAGACACGTCTGCACCTTCGCCTTGATAAGCGTTGATGCCGTTAGTAACGGTCATTGCGGGCAACTCAACAGAGAAGCTCGAGATCTGCTCAGATGCTGTCACTTGGCCAACATATGTTTCATTGTCATACGTTGCGCCCATTAGCGGGTAATCTTGCGTTGCACGCACACTGACAAACTCAGGAGATTGCGAGTTATCAACCACGTTGTGTTTGAACGCCACATCAACACCTGCATAAATCTTTTCAACTTCCGCATTATTGAACAGGCTAACACGGTGAGTTTGGTTGCCATAGATAATGCCCCACTCAGTGTCGACTAGAGAGTTATTTTCGATGGTGATATTTTTCGGCGTCCATTGCTTGTTCAGCTCTTTGCCCTTCACTGATTGATCTAGCTGCTCACCATTCGCTACGTCGATGATACCTGTGTTAATAACAATGCCGCCACGTAGGTCAGCATTGCCTTCAATCACACCGTCACGTCCACGAGTATTCGCAATGTAGTTATTACGGATCACATGGTCTTCGTCGTAGATTCGAATACCACCCGTTAAGTTCTTTTTATTACCTAGAATAATGTTATTTTCAACACTACTTCCTTTACCATGACGCAAAGAAATCAAAGCAGAACTTTCAAAAATTGTATTACCAGAAATTGTGTTGCCACCCGACTTAACTGAGACAAGCTCGCGCTCGCCATCCATGTCGATCATCAAGTTATTAACGAATTTTGAATTAGAGTCCCACTGAGAAGATTTTGAATCACCAATACGAAGTGCTTCCCAGCTGTTGCCGTTGTAACGAATCGCCTCTTTGATATCGAATTCGTTAAACTGGTTCGGCTTTTGATCCATGAAGATATTATTTGCGATTAGATGGTTGTCTGGCGTGTCATCTTTTTGCACACCAATCAACGTGCCGCGTTTTTGCTTACCTTCGAAACGGTTGTTGATAACTTTACCGTCTTTACCCCACAAAGAAACCCACAGGTATCTTGGGTATTCAGAACGACGCTCGTCTGGCTCGTACGTGTAATCATGGTTGAAGTAGTAGAATGTTGAGTTTTGCAGCGTGTTGCCATTACCCATCATACGTACGCCGCCAAACCTTTCGTTAGGACCGCCCTCAGTAAATACCAAGCCATCAAGCGTGATGTCATCGCCTTTCAGTTCAAATTGAACTAGGCCAGTTAACCAGGCGGAACCCGCTTGCTCGGCTTTAATGGTGATGTCATTCGCCGTAATCGTCACTTGACCTAAGTTCGCGTATTTACCGGCAGGGATCACCACTTCGTCGCCATCTTTTAGATTTTCAAATTGTGCTTTAAGCGCAGCCACTTGTTCTTCTGAAGCAACGGCTAATGTGTTGCCATCGACCTCAGCTAAGCGGTCACTACTCAATAGGTAACTACGGTCGATTTCGCTAATAGCAGGCGCAGCTTGTTCAGCGACACTGACTACGGGTGCTGTTTTCTCTTGTGTCGTACAGCCTGTTGCAAAAGCGAGCGTGAACGCGCTAATAATACTTACCGATAATAGTTTTTTGTTCATCGTACATCTCACGTTAAAGTTTGGATTATAAAAATGACGGCCACCCATTTAGGTGGCCGTGATGTTATTTAGGATGCGTATTAAATTAGCCTTCGGCTGGAGTCACTTCGTCTTGTTGCTCGACTTTGTCATCGACCGCTTTAACAAGTAACAGGCCAACAGAGAACACAATCAAACCACACAGAACGAATACCATGCGTCCCCACATAGGGTTTGGCAGTACGAACATAGTCATTACGCCCACACCCGCTACCGCGATAAGTGAACCCAACATACGACGTTGCTTGTTATCCAGTTTCTTCTGTTCATTACTCTCAGCAACTAGTGGTGTTGCTAGGTTATTGAAGAACTTGTCGACATCTTTCTCACGGTGTTCCGGTAATGGCTTGTAGAACAATGTTGAAAGAACGAAGAAGCCAGCAGTAAATACGATGTGACCGATAAGGCCGATAGCCACTTTCAGGTCAGCCCACTCACGGCCAGTTAGTTCGTTTAGACCGAACCAGTTTTGAATCATGTCCGCTGTGATAACGAAACCAACGAAGTAAGAAACCACACCACCAACGACTAGCGTGCCCCAGCCAGCCCAATCCGGAGTTTTACGGATGAAGAAGCCACAGAATGCTGGAATCGTCATTGGGAAGCCGATCAATGCGCCCACGTACATCATGGTGTCGAAAAGGCTCAGACCTTTAAGAGAGTTAATGAACAGAGCAACCAAGATGATCGCGATGCCGAAGAAAGTAGACGTTAGCTTAGAAACAACCATTAGCTCTTTCTCTGTCGCTTTAGGGCGAAGAATCGGCTCGTAGAAGTTCTTAACAAAAATACCTGAGTTACGGTTTAGACCAGAATCCATTGAAGACATTGTTGCTGCAAACATCGCGGCAATCAGAAGGCCAACCATACCAACCGGCATGTACTCTTGAACGAAATATAGGTAAGCGAAGTCAGCCGCTTTACTGCCAGCTTCTGGGTAAGCTGCTGCTAAATCAACACCTTGACCTGCCATGAACCATGAAGGCATGAACCAGATGATTGGACCCAGTGTCATTAGTACACAAGCAAGCAGTGCTGCTTTACGTGCGTTGTTTGAATCTTTCGCAGCAAGGTAACGGTAAGAGTTCAGCATGTTATTGGTGATACTGAACTGCTTCAAGAAGATGAACACCGCCCAGATGCTGAAAATGCTTAGGTAGTTAAGGTTATCACCCGTAATAAATGAATCGGTTGGGAAATCATTGATGATTTGCGTGACACCGCCACCGTGGTAGACCGCTACTACAGCACACGTTACGGTCACTGCCATGATGATAACCATCTGCATAAAGTCAGATGCGATTACCGCCCAAGAGCCGCCCGTTACTGACATCACCAGTACAACCAGACCCGTTAGGACAATCGTCGTTGTCATATCAAAGCCGAAGATACCCGATGCGATGATCGCAAGACCGTTCAACCAGATACCTGCGGATATAACGCTGTTTGGCATGCCAGACCAAGTAAACACTTGCTCATTCACCTTACCAAAACGCATACGAATCGCTTCAATAACCGTCACAACGCGCAGTTGGCGGAACTTCGGAGCGAAGTAAAGGTAGTTCATTAGGTAACCGAATGCGTTCGCGATAAAGATAATCGCTACGGCAAAACCATCGGTAAAGGCTTTACCTGCTGCACCAGTAAATGTCCACGCACTGAACTGGGTCATAAATGCGGTTGCACCTACCATCCACCACAGCATATTACCTCCCCCACGGAAGTAATCACTCGTCGTACTTGTAAACGTTCGGAACATCCACCCTATTGCAATTAAGAATAGGAAGTAGATGCCAACTATCAGGGTATTGAGTTCCATCTTGAGACCTTTATTTATGTTTTTTGTTGAGGTCACTATAGATAGATGGCAAGCATATTTGTACTACAATAATCTAAATGCGTGACAGTGATCTTACAGTCTGACACTCAATTAATCATACAAGTGATCGAGTTCAAAGTTGCACCACCTACGAGCATAATTCCTCAAGTGAGTGTAGCCATCCGTACTAGATTTCGACAAAAACCCCTAAAAAACATGAACAAACCCTCTAAAAAACGAAGAATTATTGACAAATAACCATTATTCGTCACGATCAAAGCTCAAAGAAGAACAGCAAAAATATCGTTAGATATAATTTATAAAAATGAATAAGACGAACATATTTGTAGTATAAATAGAATTGAAAATTTGCTTTTAAAAGTTCCCTATATTAGGTAGCCAATAATGAAAACTTGAAAACCACTATTAGATACTGACAGTGGTTCTCGGAAGTGAAATGCTTTTAACACACCCGTTACACTTTCCCCTCGTCCATTAAAAAGGTGTCATTATGAAGAAATACGTTCCAATCTTAATTGCTCTTAGTACGGTATCTTCTATGAGCTATGCAGCCACCAGCGATGATGCTGTTGACTACTTACAAATGCGCAAAGGTGTGGCTTATCAAGTAAACCACTCAAAACCCTTTACTGGTCAATTTGAAGAGAAGTTCGATAACGGCCAAGTCGCGACCCAAGCTCAATTTGCCGATGGCCTAGAACTTGGGTTAGAAACCAACTGGTATCCGAATGGCCAAGTCGCTTCTAAAGTGAATTACGTTAAAGGTGAGCTGCAAGGTAAGGCCGAGACCTGGTATCCAAACGGACAGAAAAAAGCGGAGCTCAACTATAAAGACAATGAGCTGTCGGGTGTTGCCTCTCGCTGGTATCCGAATGGCGAACAAAGCCTAACAGCCGAATTCAGTGACGGGCAAAAAGATGGATTGGTAACGGACTACTACCCTAATGGCAATAAGGCCAGCCAAGCGAAATTTGATGAAGGCGAAGTAGCAAACGGGAAACTCACTCGCTGGAATACTAACGGAGACAAGGTTGAAGAACTGACCTTTAAAGACCACAAAGTCACGTCTAAACAGGTTTGGATGCCGACGGAAAGCTAATACTAAAAAACGGCTCTCACAGGGTTAGTCTCATACATATAAACGACTGCTGGGAATCCGCCTGCAGCTAACCGTCTGCTGCAAACCCGTCTGCTGCAAACCCGTCTGCAATTAAGCGACAAGAGCAAGAGACACAACAAGAGAAGACAAGAAAAGAGAAACGAGCATTCATGTGACTAAGCGTGAATGTTCGTGGCTATTTCACTTGCTCTTTTCACTACCACTTCCCCTTATCACTTTGGTCCGACTATACCTCAATCTCTCGTTATTATTTACAGCACTCCATCTAGTGATAAAACAATCACCAATAGTCATTGAAAATAATAAATATTTAACTTGCGCATAACCTTTCCATAAAATACTGTAAGCAAACGTTTCCGTTGCGAGTTAGATCCCAGTTATCCGCTTGTAAGCTACTGATCACGCAAATAAGAGAAACGAGATTCCCAAATACGTTGTTGAGTCATATTGTTTTGCTTTGGTGCCTGCCTATGAAAATTAAAACCTCCCTTTTTAGCCTTGCTTGTTTATCCATTATTTCGTTATTGGTTGTCGTCTCATTCACTGAAATGGCAAACCTAAAGCTGATCAAACTTGAGAAAACCCTGATCAAGGTGAAGTCGCTTGAAGTTTCGATGCTTCAACTAAATCGAACGGAACTAGAGTTTCTGATCAGCCACGACAAAGCCCTCAAGCCTAAATTCGCCAAAGAGTATTCACACTTCCAACAGTTGATGAATAGCTTCTCTGTTTTACTTGAAGAGTCAGACATAGCGGTGCCTGAGTTAGACAAACTGAATCGAGAAGTAAAATAATACGACAAAGATTTTTCCTTGATGGTAGACGCGATAGAACGCAACCCAGCAAAGGTCAGCGAACTGAAATCAGAAATGAAAATGCTGTTTGAAGATATCATCTCGATATTTACCGGCGTTGAAGGTCGTTTAGAACAACAGGTCGAATCGATTCAACAAACCATCACTACGTTTATTGTGAGTTCCGTAATCGCCGTCACTGGATTACTGATCGCACTGTCCTTTGGGATCTCATCGCGTGTCGCTAAGAAGATAGCCTCGTTAAACGCAACCATGTTGCACGTATCCCAACAACGTGACTTTACCGTTAAAGCGGAAGACAGCGGTTCAGATGAAATTGCGGATATTGCCAAGTCATTTAACACCGTCTTAGAAGATATTCGTCAACTTGTTGGTCAAGTACAAGGGTCGATCCAAGAGCTCGGCAATATTTCGAACCAGTTGCAACACGACGGCATAGAAGTGGAAAGCGCTTTAAACAAGCAGCAACGACAAACAGAAAATATTGCGACCGCGATAAATCAAATGGGCAGCAATATCCAAAGTGTTGCGACCAATAGTGAAAATGCATCAGCAAATGCACAAACCAGCTTCTCCACGGCAAATGATGGCCTGAACGATGTGGCCTTCACCAGAGACACAATTAATACGCTTTCAACTGACTTAGTGAGTGCGAGTGAAGAAGTGAATCGCCTTTCTGTGCACTCAGAAAAGATCAATACCGTACTAGAAGTGATTAAAGACATTGCTGAACAAACCAACCTACTCGCTTTGAACGCCGCTATTGAAGCAGCGCGCGCTGGAGAGCAAGGTCGTGGTTTTGCGGTCGTCGCCGATGAAGTGAGAACCTTGGCTGGCAGAACACAGCTTTCAACCGAAGAGATCTCAACCATTATTCAAGGGGTTCAAGATCAAACCCAAATGGTGGTTAACACGATTCAAAATTGTTGTGAAAAAGGTAACAGCAGTGTCGACTCTTGTGAGAAGGCACATTCAAGAATCACATCGGTTATCGCAGACATGGAAACCATTCTAAATAACAGTTTAGAAGTCTCCAATGCTATGAAGGAGCAAAGTGAAGTTACGTCAGAGATCATCGAAAACGTAGATGCCATTAAACAACTGACACTGACGAATGTAACGAGCGCTTCAAAAAACGCCGCTTCTGCAACTTCAGTAGTAGAACAAACAGACTCACTTGAACGCGCTGTCATCAACCTAAAAGCTTAGCTCTTAAGCCGCGGCTTACACGTTTTTGCTTATCAAACTATTCTCTACTCAAATTTCAGATAAAAAAACGCTCATGTTGCCTGTATCAACATGAGCGCAAGGGTAGATCTTCGACTACCGTCTCCTACCTTTCTAAACGAAAGCAGAAGTTATAATTAGAATAGTTGGGAGCAATAATCAAAATGCTTTCGCAAGCACTTCAACGATTTCTTCTTTGTCGCTAATAAGAACAACGGGTAACCATTCGAACCCTGTTCATTCCTATCAAGTTCATATCTATATAGCAGGCTATGTCACTGCCTTGCCTACTACATTTCAAATCATCTCTGGTCGAGCTCTATAACACCTAAAACAAATGCTAGCGGTCTAAAGCATTTTGGCTTTTAGCCATTTTTCCTTTCTAACCATTTAGCCTTTAAATCGTTCTTACTTATCCGCTTCGCAGCGTCAGTTCATGCAATCAACACAGCAAAGTTATGTGTTGCTACAGAAAGTTAGTAAATAATAATGTATTACAAATAAAAATGACATCTAAAGATTCAATTTTTTGCTGTAGCGCACATTTATTGACGAACAAAACTCTTCAAAATCATTATCAACAGCCAAATAAACCACTAATAATCATCAACTTACCAGAGTAACTCAACTTTGTAACCCTTTGTAAATAGTGGTTTTGTCCCAACAACACGATCAAATTCACAGATTATACGCCTTCAAATCGTTAGCATATTTGTATTATTTAAATGCAAAACAAATTTGAAATAACCAAGAAATAATTTCAATAACAAAATGCATTGAAGACAAGAACTACTCTATTTGGCTTGTAATTATGGCCAATACTCAACCTATAAATATGGAATTAATACCATGAATAAAACTAAAATCGTGATTGCTGTGGCATCTGTACTCGCTGCTGGCTCTGTATCTGCGGCGTCTTTCGATATGAGACACGAATACAAGAGTCATACAGATCAACACGCTACTCGTGTAAAACTGGGCGATAGCATTGGCAACTTCCTTGTAGATATCGAAGCGAAATTCAAGGGAGAAGACGGTAAATTCATGGAAGATTTGAAGAATAACGGTTGGGAGCTTGGTCTAAATTACCGTCATGTACTAAACGATAACTGGACAATGACTTACGGTATGCCAATTGAAGGTCGCGAATCTGGTGTTACGTACAAACCTCAAGTTCGTGCAACATACAAAGTGGATAGCGTTGATGGCCTAAGCCTAAGTGCTCGTTACCGTTACGATATGAGACAAAATACTAGCACGACTGAGTACGAGCTCGACGGTAATGGTGACATTGTCGGTGTTGAGAAAAACATTGAAAACCAACGCCGCCACCGTCTAACGGCAAACGTTAACTACTCAATGGAAAACTGGCGCTTTGGTTTAGAGGGTAACTACTACAAAGCGGATGGATATGACATCTACGACAACGACGATACCAACTACGAGTTGAACGCAAGTATTCGCCACATGATGGGTCAATGGGCACCATATGTAGAGTTTGGTGATGTGAGTACTTCATCGACTAAAGCGACTCGTGAGCTACGTAGCCGTGTTGGTCTAACTTACAGCTTCTAATCGATAGCTATATAAATAATCTAAGATAATTACTGTCCTAATTTTCTAAGACCTAAAAAAAGCCAGCTTAATCGCTGGCTTTTCTTCTTTCAAATCATTCAAATAAGAGCCGAGTACTTAACGCCCCTCACCCTAGTGACTGATCCGATAGAGAAATGCAACGGTCACTTCATCGTTAGGCACAACTCGCTTCTGCTGAGCTAAAAACAATTCCGCAGTTGATACTGCATCAGCAAGCGCATTATGATTGTTGTATTCAGGAAGCCCGTACCTTTCACGAGTGCCAGCTAGAGTCAAATCCACTTCTTCATGATTGCTGATCGCTTTCTCCATACTCTTTTCAATACACAATGTGTCTAGCCAAAGCAGAGGAATCGCTCGTAAACCGTAACAGCGAAGAAGATATTGGCTAATGAACCTCTCTTCTACCATGCAAGCGTGCGCGACAATAATCTTGCCTTTCGCTGCTTCGAAGAACGTCAGCATCGCATCATGAATAGAAGCGCCCTCTTCTAACATTTGCGGCGTAATATGGTTGATCACGGCGGTTTCTGCGTTGATCTGCGAATCGTTATCCAGATAAATATGCTTGGCGGACGCTAAGTCTATTCGCCCCTTGACCACATCGACCCAACCCATGGACAAAATCAGATCTTGTTCGCTGTCTAGACCCGTGGTCTCAAGATCCAACACGATGTAGTCACTGTCTTTGGCCAAGTCCGTCATTTCAGGGCAAGGCTGATCTACGAGATCATGTAACGCTTCTGGCAACTTAACCGTTCCCAGATATTGCTTACGTTTACGTTTAATTCGCTCAAGCGGATGAAAGTAATTTAAAAACGATTTCATTAGCGTGCTCCGAAACGAATTTTCGCCGCTTCTTGAAGGTCAGCAATGATCCTAAAGGCATCTTTCAAGTGTTTACGCTCAAAGCTACCAAAGCTATCTGGATTGATATTGTTGTCGGGCACATCTCCGTTCTTCAACGCCTCAAGTTGATGACCGAATCGGAAAGAGAGAATGAACTGGTAAGCACCTAGAATGTTTTTGAATGCGTCGTCGCTCAGCATGCCTTTTTCATTGGCTGCCGCAAAGCGTTCATCAGTGGCCGACAAGTCACACTCCACTGCGAGACCATAAATACGCGCTAAATCAATAATCAAGTTGATGGCGTATTTCTTCACGTTCAAGGTTTTCTTGTTCTCACCCGATTTCTCTAACACCAAGCTGTTGAAGATACCCAAAGGTGGATTGGTATTGACCGCATCTTTCACGAGCGTACTTAGGAACTCACGGTTGCCGCGAATATTGGTATGCAGCTCATCACGAAGAATGCCTTCGAACTCACTGTTGCCATAAATAGTACGGATCTCTAGGAACACACTGATGTTGAGTAGGCGTTCATACTCAGGGTTGGCAACCCACTTTTTATAGTAGTGCTTCCAAACATTGAGTGGCTGACACCATTTTGGCGTCGCTGCCATGAATTTACCTGGGCATAACGGATAATCGCAGCTTGCCAACCCGTTGGTCACCATCATCGCTAAGTGTTTGAAGTAAATACGGTCACTATCTGTCGCATCATCAGCCAGTACAATCGCGCTGTCTTGATCCGACAACATGTGCACTTCATTACGCGCGTGCGATCCGGCTACGATCCAAGAGAAATCACACGGTGGTGGGCCTAATTTATCAATCGCGATCTGAATCAATCGGCGGGTGTAGGCATCCATGATCATGGTCATTACCTTACCGACGGTTTCCGGTGCAACCTTGCCTTCCACCAGCGCTTCAAAAATAGCTTGTCGCTCAGGGGTAAACGAAGACATGGTTTTCACACTGCCCGCGTATTTGATTTTCTCGATTAAGAAGATCGCTTGGACACGGTGGTTTTGAACTAAGTGAGACGTGGTGAGGAGACCAACGACCTTATTCTCTTTCACAACGGGCAAGTTACGGATATTGAATTGCATCATGATAGATGCAGCATGCAGCACTAAATCATCCGGTTTCACTGTGAGTGGAGAGTGTGTCATTACCTCTGAGATCAGGCTGTCAGTACTGACACCGTGAGCGATCACTCGCTTAGTCATGTCACGGTCGGTAATCAAACCAACAATGGTTTCACCCTCATAGATCACCGCACATGGCGAGCGTTGATGAAGCATTTCCACCGCTACCGATTGGATGGTTTGCTCAGACTTAACAATGGCGACCTGCCCGCTTGCCACTTCTTCAACCTTACGAATGAACAAGCCTTTCTCTTTATTTGACCAAACAACATCCAATGCCGACTTCAAACGAACCTGAGCCTGTGAAGCAAAGTGTTCTGCGCAACTTGGAAAAGCTTTGAAAAGCGTTTGAAGTGCCGAGTGTGGAATCACATAAAGCAAGGTGTTCTCAATTGCGATGGCTCTATAGCCTTTCTCGTCGTTGACTTCAGAATCTAAGAACGTAAAACCGAACAAGTCTTCGCTACCTAAACGTGCGCGAAGCACACCGTCCGATTTTCGTTGCTCCATAGAGCCAGTTCGAATGATATAGAGCGACTTTTCCTTGCCCGATTCACACAGATCAACCACATCACCTTTGCCGAGGTAAGTGATCTGAACATTAGAGGCAAGTTCACGCAGCGCTTCTTTAGGGATCTTATCGAATGGGTCTATCTGACCGATAAACTGAAGAATATTTGGTAATAAAGACTGAGGCATAATCACACTCGCAATAATTTGATTAGTATTATTATATAACTAACAAGGCTGGTTACTAGTGGTTTTAACAAAACAGCAAAGAATAGGTCAAATATTGGACATCAGTCAGGTTTCCATCAAATTTAGATACAAAAAAAGCACGTATTAAACGTGCTTTCCTGGTGTACCTTTTAGTTTCAATGAACCCGTTCCAACAAAGATTCAAAGTAAAAATCTTTTTAAAACAATTAACTAGCGATTGGTAACCTGTGGTTCGTTTCTAGCAAGTGACTCGCTGACGCTTGACGCGCTTTATCACTGTTCCCCGCCATGATTGCTTCATAAATTTGGCGGTGCTCTTCAATGCAGGTACTTCCCTCTTCAGAAGAGTGAGAAATAAAATTAACAAACATAGTCGTTAAGATATTGCCGAATGGTAGGTAAAAGTCGTTCCCTGTTGCGTTGAAGATTAGGCTATGGAACTTCATATCAATATCTAGCCAACGCTCTTTATCAAGAATCTCTTCGCTAGATATCTCCACCATTTTTTGGAAAATTTCTGATAATTCAATTCGTTGATCTGCAGTCGCAAATTTAGCGGCCAACGCACAAGCTTCAGGTTCGATGGCACGGCGCAAGCCTAAAAACTGATGGCAGAATTGGTCGGTGTCAGCTAAACCGTCCATCCATTCGATCAATTGTGGATCTAAGAAGTTCCAGAACGCGCGGTCAACAACACGAGTACCAATCTTAGGGCGAGATTCTAATAGGCCTTTTGAAGTAAGAAGCTTAACCGCTTCTCTTAATGCTGTTCTACTGATACCAAATTGCTCACACAGAGCCATTTCACCAGGGATAATAGAACCTTGAGGCAAATTGCCCGACAAAATACCACGAGCGATTTCACGTGCAACTTGCACATGAAGGCTTCGCTTAGAGCCTGAAATAGAATTGAAATGACCAGCCATGTGTCTACTTACTTATTAGATATGTATTATTTAATTCGTACTATAACACTGATTTATATCTCTACCAACTCAGTATCAGAATAACGTGAGGTCACTACCAATATAGGCTAGAGCATTATTTTGACAATCTTGTAAGTATTAAGCTCATCAAACCAAACATACCCATTTATTCATATAAATAGTTCTTATTTACACATTTTTTGTATGCGTGAACTCACAAAACCACTCTTACTCTCACTATTTATGTCGGTAATGATCAGTTTTTAGATGAACACTCTTGAATATAGCAAGTGTTATTGTATGATTTATTAACGCAAATAATCTACAATATAGGCGACTCTGATGTTTAACGATTTAAAAGGCAAACGCATTTTAATTACTGGCTCTACTGCTGGTATGGGCTTAGCTACTGCACGCATTTTTGCAAAGTACGGCGCAAAGATTGGCATCAATAGTCGTGCTTTCAGCCCAAAAGTTGATGACGTTCTCACCGAACTCACCGCATTGGGTGGCGATGTTGCGTTTTTTCCTGCCAACCTAATGGACACATTAGAGTGCGAAAGGTTAGTCAAAGAGTTCACCGACCATTTTGGCGGCATGGATGTGTTGATTAACAACGCTGGTGGCCTTGGTGGGCGTGCAAGTCTAGAAAATATCGATGACGAGTTTTATGAGCGTGTGATGAACCTAAATGTTCGATCCGCGCTGATGACAACTAAGTTCTCTATCCCACACTTGCGTGCATCTGCTGCTTTGTCGGGGCAAACATCGTGTGTGATTAGCACGGGCTCTATTGCCGCTCGCGAAGGCGGTGGTGTGGGTGCTGGCGTCTATGCCGCATCTAAAGCGTGGTTACACGACATTCACCGCAATTGGGTGAAAGAGTTCGCGCAAGACAATATCCGTTTCAACATTGTTTCACCGGGCACTATCGACACCGCATTTCACGATGGCAAAAGCGACGATCTGAAAGCGACCATTGCTAACAACATTCCAATGGGACGCTTTGGCAATATTGATGAGGTTGCCCCTTCATTTGCTTTTTTTGCATCGCACGCTTGTAGCGGGTACATCACAGGACAAATCCTAGATGTTAACGGCGGACAAATAACGCCCTAGCTAGCTGACTGATATAAGCTCACTAAGTTATATAGAATCGTTAAGTTATATAAAGTCGTTAAGATCGTCACACTAAATAAGGTCATCAGACCCAAGTAGATGAGGAAAACCTCACACTAAATTCGACGTATACACTGACTCTAAGCGCCAGATTCGTCTGGCTTTTTTTGTTTTCAAAGTTTCAATTTCAGGTGGTTTAAATGTCAATATTTACATTGGTGGAAGATTCAAGCCGCCGAATTCATGTTCAAGTCGCGAGACAAATTGCTCGCAAAATCTTGTCTGGCGAGTTGAAAGAAAATCAGAAGTTACCTAGCGAAATGGAGTTGTGCGAGATCTTTGGAGTCAGCAGAACTGCCCTTCGAGAATCCACTAAGCTGCTTTCAGCAAAAGGGTTGATTGAATCAAAGCCTAAAGTGGGCACTCGTATCAAACCAAGAACGCAATGGCACTTTTTAGACCCTCAATTACTGTATTGGATCCAAGATTTAGAAGACACCAAACCCTTTTTATCTCAATTCTTGGGCTTAAGAAAAGCGATTGACCCAGAAGCGTGTGCACTTGCAGCATCCAACGCTACGGTAGAGCAACGCAAAGAGCTTTCGATCCTTTTCCAAAAGATGACCATTGCCGCAAACGGCTTTGATTATCAAGAGTGGACAACCAACGATCATCTGTTTCACCAAACGATTTTCTTATCGACGGGTAACCAGTTTTACATTCCGTTCGCGAACATTCTGTCGACGATTTTCAAACAGTTTATCGACCACTCTGCCGAAGGCGGTCGCTTCTGTTTAGAAGAGCACAAAGCGATATACGATGCGATTATGTCAGGCAATGCGAATCAGGCTCGAATAGCCTCTCAAGCTTTACTTGATGATGAAAACCAAAAGCTGTCTAGGGTTGAATTAGCAATCGCATAACCAAGATTGACCAGACTGACTCGTGTATCCCAATACACGAGTCAGTAAGTTTTAGCGCCCATTTTTAACCATCCATTACCGTAGTGTTTCATCTTTAAATGTTGAACTCGGGTCCTCTCAGAGAAAACTTACGGTTACACACATAAGGTGTTGTTTGTGTCTACACAATCGTATGTAAGGAAAAATTTCTCTCTCGCCTGGCCCCTAGCCCTAAACGGTATATTGATGCAGTCGATGTTGATGATCGATACGCTGCTGGTTTCTCCTCTTGGTGAAATACCTTTGGCTGCCATGGGAATTGCGACCACTATGGTTGCCTTTGTACTCGGTATTCAAATGGCGCTGGCAAACGGCACTCAGCTAGTATTGAGTCGCGCCGTGGGTTCTGGCATTACCGCTTCATTATCCAAAGCGTTTTGGGCAGGTCTGTTCATCAACTTAGGTATCGCGACAATATTTTGGTTTCTGCTCACCTTTTTAGAACAGCCTTTAATTCAAGCTTTAACCGACGATAAAGCCCTTTACTTAGAAATCAGCCACTACCTTGATATCTCAAAGTATCTCGTCATTTTCACAGCATTAACGCAAGTAATTATCGCCCTATTTAATGCATTAGGAAGAACCAAAATACCGTTTAAAGGGTATTTGATTGAATTGCCGATCAACGCTGTACTTTCTTATGGACTCATTCACGGCTTTTCAAATTTCGAAGGTATTGGTGTTCAAGGCGCCGCGCTAGGCAGTGTTATTGCTATCACCCTTCGCCTTGTGTATCTGGTTCTTTGCGTGTATTTGAGCTCAGCAATTTCACTCAAATTAGACGCCCAGCGCTCTGAGTTCATGACAAACGTTCGTCGTCACTTTATCGAGATATTCCCTGTCGCAGCAAATGTAACCATGCTATTGATTGGCGCAACGATTTATCAGTTACTGTATTCGCAACTTAACATCAACGCGTATGTTGCGATTACTTTGGTGATGCCTTGGATTAGGGCTGTCTCTCAATTTATTACCGCTTGGGCTCACTCTTCCGCAATTACTATCAGCCAAGCGATTGGCTCTAAAAAGATGGATGACCTAGTCAAAAACGTCGATACCAGTATTGATATTGCGGTCGTCATTTCTTTTGTGTGTGCAATCTTGTTCGCAGGATTAAGTCTGGTCATTGGTGACATTTACCCGAACTTGGATGAGTCTACCTATCAAGCATTAGCCGTTATCGCCCCACTCTACATCTTCTTGCCGATTGTCCGTGGCTACAACACGGTTCATGGGAATGTATTAAGAGCACTAGGAAAAACGACCGCAGTCTTCAAAATCAACTTTACTGGTCAATGGGTAATTTCAATTCCATTGTGTGCATTGATCATCTTTGGATTAGACGGTTCTATCTTTTGGGCTTTCGCTATCCAACCTTTTGAAGAAGTCGTTAAAGCTTTTCCATTCCGTCATTTGGCTCGAAAGTCTCTTAAAGAGTTTGATGCCGACAAAGCCAAAGAGTTGATGTATGACTAAACTCCGTATCGAGTTGCCGTCCTAAAATCTTCCTACGCTTTCTGAATACAACCTTGTCTTTTGACAAGGTTGTATTGTTTTAGCTGTACCTTTCATTGGTAGGCTTCAGCACACCCTCGTTGATACCAAGGTCACATTAATACCAAGTTCATCTTAAAACTCATATAAAACAAAAAGACCACTCAACATTCGGTTAAGTGGTCTTCGAAAATATTCCTTAAGGACTGCGTCTAGCTAGACTATTGGTTATGCTATGTGCTATTTACCGTTCAACTTAAGCGCAGAGAAAGTCACACTGTTGTAATCGCCATTCTTTTTATCGACAGCGAAATCGCCAGTACCGCCACAACCAGGCCCCCATACAGGGTGAGAATCGCTCACGCTACATTGGCCGTATGCGCCCGCTTTGTAGTAAAAATCATCTTCAGCATAGCCCGTTGGTGAGTCAAGTTCATCGATGCCCTTACTCAGGTCGATTTCATACTTAACGGTATCGTGACGCTCGGTTTCAAACGTTAGGTACATCATGGTGCCTTTCACTTCCACTTTGTAGCTAAACTCTTCACCAAGAGCAATACCGGCTTCACCCGGCTCTGCAGGGTTTTCCCACGTGTTACCCCACACTGGATAAGCGATATCGGCACGGTTAGGATCTTTTTTCTCTAGGTTACGTTCATAGTTCCAGAATACTGAACCCATTTCTTGGTCAGGAAACTTCTTATAGAAGATCTTTAGTGGTTCATTACCATGCCCATAACCGGTTCCAGCTTTGATTAGCTCGTTGTGTTTTTTAGCATGAATCTGACCAACCACAACAGAATGAGCTGGGTATTTTTCTGGGAACTTAGCGTTAACTGAGACGTGATTCACTTTTAATGTCGCTTCTAATGTTCCGCCCACAGCACTGTATTCACTAGCCGCTGGGTGACTCGACAGTGCCCACTGGTTTCCTTTATCAGCCGTATCGATAGAGAAATCTGCGCCTCTTGGCATCTGGCGTAACTCAGAACGCGCATTCTTCGAGTTTTTCGTCGTAATCGCTTGGTTCTGCACTTCAAATACAAGGTTGCCGTCTTTATCAAGATGGAAGAAATCACTATGTGAGTAGCTCATCATAGCGACCCCTTCTATTTCATCAACGCGACCATCTTCATTAATATCTGAAGGTATGGTTATTTTCCAATTATGCATATCGAATTTATCGGCAGGTACGGGGTAAGAAACACCGTTATTTGCGAAAGTAACCATTGGCACAGTCGCTAATAACGCCACTGCTAATATGTTTTTCTTAAACATGACTCATCCTTTATTGTTAACAGATACTGAGTACACTCTCAGCACAGAAACTACTTTTGAACACGAATTAGTACTAAATATTTTCTCTTCGACTTAAATAAACCAACCAATAAATAGAATTTACATTTCGCCATCTTTTAACTTTTACCAAACATTTGGCGGTGGTTTATATCTATATCCCTCAACATGCCCCGTTATGTTTAAACCACAACAACTAGAACATCGATATAAAAGTGTGGGAATATTCCTATATTTGTATTATTTTAACACATACAACCAACTGAGCTTACAAGGTTTGTTAATATGAGAACTGAGTCATGATTGATTTGATTGGTAAGCCTTAAATTGAGATATTCATAACATTTAGCTATATAAATAGGCCATTAGTCGGAACTTTTGATAGATCTCACAGAAATCTACCCTAGGAATAAATACCATATTTGTCATACATTAATTTAATACCATATAAGGTATTGGTTTGTGAGTCAGGGGTACATTGGATGTATCCAAAATAAAAAAATAATAGTGAGACAAAGGTATGAATTCTGTTACAAAAATTGCTGCAGCTGTTGCATGTACTCTTTTAGCGGGCACAGCTGCTGGTGCATCTCTTGATTATCGTTACGAGTATCGTGCTGCGACGGATTATACAAAGACTAATGGTGATACGGCTCACGTAGACGCTCGCCATCAACACCGAGTTAAGCTAGGTGAAAGCTTTAAGCTGTCAGACAAGTGGAAGCACTCTACTGGTCTAGAACTTAAGTTCCACGGTGATGACTCTTACTATGATGAAGATTCAGGTTCTGTTAAATCAGCAAACAGCCAGAGTTTTTACGATGGCAATTGGTACATCTATGGTATGGAGATCGATAACACTGCGACATACAAAATAGACAATAATTGGTATCTACAAATGGGTATGCCTATTGCTTGGGATTGGGATGAGCCTAATGCTAACGATGGCGACTGGAAGATGAAGAAGGTTACGTTTAAACCTCAGTTCCGCGTTGGCTATAAAGCAGACATGGGTTTAACGACCGCAATTCGTTACCGTCATGAATATGCTGATTTCCGCAACCACACACAATTTGGTGACAAAGATTCTGAAACTGGCGAGCGTTTAGAATCAGCTCAAAAGTCTAAAGTTACACTGACGGGTTCTTACAAAATTGAATCTCTACCTAAGCTTGGCCTTTCTTACGAAGCAAACTATGTAAAATCTTTGGATAACGTACTTCTTTATAATAGTGATGACTGGGAATGGGATGCTGGCTTAAAAGTAAACTACAAGTTCGGTTCTTGGAAACCTTTTGCTGAAATCTGGTCTTCTGATATCAGTTCATCTTCAAAAGATCGTGAAGCTAAATACCGTGTTGGTATTGCTTACTCATTCTAATAATAAAATAGTCAGAATATAAAATAGCCCTCTCCTCTTGTAATTTATTTGGGCATATTTTAATTACTTTATTTTAAATAATAGGATGTTCTAATCAGAATTAGCTTCATCCTAATAAATATTTAACGACTATTCATTATCTATTTCTTATGTGATTTACATATAGATTTAATATCATAAAGAGAATATTTTATGCAGATTTCTAAAGTCGCTACAGCTGTCGCTCTTTCGACAGGTTTATTATTCGGTTGTAACAGTGATGGTTTACCTATTCCGACGGATTCAGGTGCAGGCAGCCAAGAATCAGTACTAACAACGGGTTACTGGCAAATTAGTGATGGTAACTCCGCTTCAATATCCGCGTCATCTAACGCAGATCTACCAAACGTGTATGTTTTCCAAGAAGACGGTAATCATAAATACTATGACGACGACGATGACTTAGGTACATACACCATTAAAGATGCAAGTGCTTCTACCAATAATTATGATGATGAAGCTGGCACTGTTTCTTTTACTTACTATGAAACTGGCTCGTCAACTCTTGAAATTTTAGATGGTGCGTTTACCTTTGATGATTCAGGCGATCTCACCATTTCAGATAACTCAACTGGTATTGCATATTCAGGTTCAGATCAGACAGAAACCGGGAGTGTACAAGACGCAATCAGCCAAGCGAATGAAGCAAACGGCATCAATGGCTATGTTCAAATTTTAGATACCAACAATGGCGGCGTAAAAAATGATGTTGGTGAGTTGCGTTTAAAACTGTCTGACAGCAGCACAGGTGCAACGGTAGACACTATTGCATCAGGAAAAGTGACCATTGATTTAATCTACCAAGTCGATGAAGACACGGCACAGCCAGAAAACGGCTCAGGTAACAACGCTTATATTAGTCTCTACGCTTCAGGTACATCTAATACGAATCTGCACGGCGAAGTCATTTTTAACTCTGGAGAAATTTTCTACCGTTCCACGGTTACCGATAGTAGCGGTAAACCTCAAATTCCTGATGAGCCTGTAGGCACTTACACTTTAGGTGAAGACCTCGCGGTTGAAATCAACTGGGCTAACGGTTATTACACATTCAAGGTCAATGACACCGTATACGACAATAGCGGCAACGGATTTGAGGCTTTCGACAAAGCTGCAGTTACTATCGTGTCATTAAAGCTTGGCGATACTTCCAACACCACACATTACGAATTGAACGCTGACAACTTTAAAGTTTATTCGAATGACACAACGACTGATGAGCTAGTGTTTGAAGATAACTTTAACAATTACCCGAATGGCCAAGCGCTATCAGGTAATCCGTACAACAACAACACAGCGGAAGCGACTGTTATTGTTGACGGTGGCAGTACTGAGCCAGAACCTGAACCAGATCCAGATCCAGAGCCCGGCGAAGTAACAGACAACTTCGATTCTTATACTGTAGGTACGCAGGTCGATGTGGCTAACCCTGCGTACCAGACAAAAGGTGTTGATGGGGTTTTAAATACAGCAGTGATCAGTAGTGACTTTGCCAAGTCGGGTTCTAACTCTTTACGAATTGAAGATGGTGCGGACTCAACCACTGATAATAACAAAGCTATCGTTGGCCGCGACTTTACTAATGGCGCAGCAGAAACTGGCTCTGTTTCTACATCTGTATACATCCCTAGCGATGGCTATGTAAAAGCATCATACATTTTCTTAGGTTCTAATAACGATGCATCATCTAGTGGTCGCTTCACTGAAGTTGTATTTACATCTAGTATGATTAAATTCCGCAACGAAACAGGCAGCCAAGTTGACCTTGCTTCATACTCAAAAGACACATGGGTAGATGTGACCATTTCATGGGTAGATACAGACATTACCGTCAATGTTGATGGAACAGACTACACTGGGTTAAAAGCTGAAAGTGCAGGTGGTTCCCCGACCGCTATTGCGCTATACACTGGTGACAATGGTTCAAAAGGGACATACACCTACTTCGACAACCTAGATTCAGACCTATTCTAGTTCTCACTAGAAAGTCTGTTTGACTTGATTGCTAGATAAAACAAATCCCTATCAACGTAATTTGATAGGGATTTTTTATTGTTAGCTCAAGAATAAAAAGCAGACTGGCGATTCAGTTAAGCTCTCTGACTCAGCGGAACTTTGCTTCAGCGTTGAATAAGCACCGATGCTGCTAGTAACGAATGCCCCCTTGCCTCTCTAACTTATTTAGCCCTCTCAAAAGCCCTGTATCTATCATAGATAAACAAAACCCCTCAGCTCTGTACTCAACCCACAAATTATTATTCAGCATCACCGTAGCATACAATCAAGGTATTTACGGCCTGCAAGCAACTAACCCTCAAGCGTATCCCCTTGAGCACTAGATGCGTTTGATCATCGACTTGAGCCCGCCTGAGTATTTCATTAAGCATTGGCGCTAATAAAGTGATGGCTAACCGCCCTTCTATTTATGCAAGAGTTAGAGCACGATTTATGGCTGTTGCTAAGAGTCTTGCTAAACAACCCAAAAGTGACGGTTTCAAGAACAAAACGGGAGTAATCAGCCGAGCTAACGCTTATTAGTAGACCAGGCACAACAATACGTTCATGTGTAGACGTCGCATTAGTACATACCTTGAGAACGAGGTCGAAGTTTTCTAGCTATGGCGATTCCAAAATAATATTGGCATTGTTTAGCTTTGAATGAGAGCCAATATGACCTGTTATCAGCTGAGATTAATCATGACTGAGGTTAATGGTGACTGATAATGACTAAAGTGAATACTGAATGAGCTTAATGATAATGTCTTAAACTCTGTGCAACTGATAACTACCCCTCTCCTACTCAATTAAATCATACGCTTAAGCCCAACCAACAGGAGGCAAAAAAGCCTCCAAACCCTAAGGCTGGAGGCTATTGCAATACCTTTAATATTAAGTGTTATTCGGTTAGATTACTTTTGGTATTGATCGTGCGATACGTCTAGCTGGTAGAAAGTCGCTTGTGAGTAATCATCTAGGTCGCCGCTGATGTTTTGGTTGTAAACACCGGCCTTGAAGTACATGTACTTGCCGCCTGCATCGTAGCCACTGTTGCTCATATCAACCACTTGTACAACATCGTCTTTGCCTTCACGCATTAGCGTTACAGTCATCGTGTTGCCTTTAACGTCAATACGGTAGCTGAACACTTCGCCAAGCGCGATACCATCTTCACCTACTTCAGCCGTCATATCGCCCACTAGAGGGTAGAAGTCCTCTTTAGTTGCGTCTTGGCTTTCATGTGCAAAGTAAACTGCGCCCGTTGCTTGGTTTGGCAGTTTACGGTAGTACAGACGAATCGGCTCATCGTTTTGATCGTGAATCTGACCAATGATAAAGCGACCTACTTCGTTCGCATTACCCGTCGTTGTTGCATGGTCGATTTTCAACGTTGCTTCTAGAACGCCGTCAATACCCGCCGCCGACTCTAAGTCAGATTCAGGAGCGCTTGAGAATACCCAGTTATTCTTATTAACACCTTTAGTGCTAATAGACTGATCACCACGACGCATCATTTCACGAAGCTCTGTACGTGCGTACTTAGTATTTTTAGATGTACGTACACCTTTCACGTAAGCTTTGAACACCAGGCCGCCGTCATCAGCTGTGTAGAAGATTTCAGGGTGTTGGTAACCGTTTGCAAGGTTCCACTCAGACACATCATCAGGCTTGCCGTTTTTGTCATGGTCAAATGGTTGAGATAGGTACCAATGCGTCATGTCAAAGTTTTCGCTCGGTGCGTTACCAACAACAGGTGTCGCTGGCAGGCCTGTCGGAACTGGAAGTGCACTGCGAGTGTCACATTCAACGGTCGTCTCACAAGGGTAAACCGCTGCTACACCGAAGTTACCAGAGCGTAGATCTTTGCGCGCATCTTTACGTGCTTTTTCTGCCGCTTTCATTTCAGCAATAATCACGGCTTCTGCTGCTACCACGTCTGAAGTGATGATATGGCTAGCAGGACATGCGTTGATGCTACAGTTAACCGCCGCTAACCCCGTCACACTGTTCCAACCGTTTTTGGTGTTACCGTGACCAACGTATCTTACGTAGCGTGCTTGCACTGCTGGTTCAAATTGGAAACGCTCTAGGCCGATCGCTTTACCTGAGCTTAGTTGGTTTTCTAGTACCGTTGTCCAGCTTTCGCCATCAACACTCACTTGGATATCAAATTTAGATTGGCGCTGATTACCTTTACTGAAAGATGCCTGAACCGCGTCAAACTCCTGTACTGAACCATAGTCTAGCGTTGCCCACTCGCCGTCACCCGCAGATGACCAACGTGTAGTTAGGTCTTGGTCAACGAGACGATCAGGTCCGTTACCATCATGGCTACTAGCGGAAACAGCAACTGGCGTCAGAAGCGCTTCACCAGTTTCTTTGTTATTTGGAAAATCAGCAGTAGGCGTGCTCGTGCTCGCACAACCAACCGCAAGTAGAATAGAAGAAGCGAGTAAAGTTTTTAGAGTAATTTGTTTCATATTTAATCCATTATTATAATACAAAGACAGCGTTCGTAAGTGAAAGCTAAATCAGCAAACACGAGCTATAAGGCGATTCACCTATCAGTATTTGCGATAACACGAAAATATTACGTAATCTTATAATACAAATAAAACACTTCGTTGGATAAATGAGACTAGGAACACTTTCCGATTTTTCCATACTTTAACTGGATCACATTTCCTATTGATAAAAGACAATATATAAGAATTTGGAATGCGAAATGAGCTAGCAAGGGCAGAACAAGCGAGCTGTAATCGTGTGTATTTGCATGATTCGAGCAGAACATTTGTCCTTCAAAACACATCACTGTAAGTGTCCAAAAACAAAAAAAGACCACATTGTTAGGAATCAATATGGTCTTTAAAGCAGTCATTGTTGTTACTCAAACGTTAGCTAATTCAATAATGTTCAGCTCTAAGAGAACTAAAGCTCACATCAAACACCTCGCCGATGTAGTCGCTGTCCGGCTTAAACTGTGGATAGATGCCTGCTTTGAAATAGAAAGCGATGTCTGTCGATGTCCAATCTGATGTTAACGAAACCGTGTCCCCATTTTTATCTGGGTAATCCTTTCCCCACGGGATCAGGTGAGAGACTGTATTAGTTCCATCTAAATCATGAGTCGCTAAGTAGATACCGTCTTGATTGGCTCGAATCGTATATCGCCACTCTTCACTTGCCGAATAAGTACCTAACTCGACACTGAACGGGTCACAATGGTTACAGTCTTGGTTGTTGCGCTCAAAATCAGAGTTCAGTATCACTCTTACTGGCTTACTCTCGCCTTCCCATAACAACTTCACCAATGCTTGATTGATCTTCCAACCGTGTATTTGCCCAAGCACCACTTTCGGGTCTTGGTTATTAATGTTCGGGTAGTCTTCAATTCGTAAGCTTGCGGTTAACTCGTGACTGGTAGCGTTCGTTCTAGTGTCGTCCAAATACCAACTTGTATCTTCATCGCTGGTGCTACAATCCGGTTGAACACTGCTTTGATACAACTCCCTGAGCTCAGAGCGAATATAGCTAGAATTTTCGGTAGAGGTGCCATATCCCATATCCGCTCTAAAGTGCACTCTCCCTTCATCGGTATTGAAATAAGAAAGACCAATATCGCTGTCGTAGACATCACTGTCGTTGGCGAGAAGGTCTTTGCTCGATTCGCAGCGCTCAGGTTCTAGTTCAGCCGCACTGTCACCCCCACTTCCATACCAAGTGTCTTTACTCGCAGGAATCGTCAACTTCCAATCATTAATATCCCAATCGTTTGAGCCGTTGACCTGTGTGGTGGTGTATCGCAGTGCCTGAAAGTGAGCCGTGGCTTCACCATTTTCAAATTGATTGTAGATACCCGCTTTAAAGTAACTCAGTAGGTGCTGCCAGTAGGTGATGTCTTCGTCGACTTTAACTTCATCGTTCACTTTGATCGAAAGGGTATTTTCATAAACAGAAAGATCAAACTTGGTGAAGTTATCGAGATCCGCCTCTCCCAAATCGTAGCGATTATATGAAGTGGCATAACAATCCGAAGAGTCAGCGGCACTGCTACAGTCAATGGCATTATTTTTCATGACTGCCCAGTAGTGACCTGTGAGGCCATCTCGTTCTTGCTCCCAAACCACACGCAATAGCGGATGAGGGATATAACCCGTGCCACTCTCGTCTGTACCTTTATTGTGGATCTGTAGCACGGTCACTTCATCGTGATCTGCGGGAGAACTCGCCATTACATGCTCAATATCAGGTAGGCTTATTTCCGCATGTAGACTGCGTCTTACGCCTGCTTCATTGATATCGAAGTTTTCTCCTTCACGAACTTCAGAGCGCATCTTGTAGTTCGCCATTTTGAAGATCAGATTTTCCGTCTCTTCGTCAGCATAAAAATAATCACTGACATAACCATCGAAGTTACCATCTTTGACTTCAGAGGTTTTATTGCCCTCCTCTCCATTAGGATCAGACACCTGAAGATCTGAGCTGGAAAGGATGTTTTGATACTTGGCAATATCATAGGGAGCAACAACACCATAAGATGCTCCTGGGTTATTGGTATCAGAAGGGTCACTTGAGTCACCGGAACTGCTTCCACCGCAGCCATACGTAAGCGAAGCGAGTACGACGACAAAGATTGGCTTATTCACATTTATCTCACTTATCCATAAGAATAGAGTGACAATGTATATTTGTACTATTTTATGTCAATTATCTATTTATCAGAATGTGAGATGCGGCAAATGAAGTGGAATGAATGAGTATTGCGTAAAGTTAGACTCAAGAAAAACGCAGAAAGGCCACTCTAAACTCGCAAGTTATTGAGTGGCTCTCAGATCAACAACTAAACTTAGTATGTTGATTTTTAAATATAAATATTAGAAAAGTTAAACCTTAAAGCTGCTCATCAAGTCACTAACGCTGCCGTTAAGTGTTTTGATTTCTGCTGATTCAATCAGCTGATCTTGGCTTAGCTTATTAAGCTCCTCAACAAAGCTTTCAATCTTATGCATGTTCTTAGCGATGCTTTGAATAAGGGCGTTTTGCTCAACAGACGAACCCGAAATGTCATTGTTAAAACGACTCACCGTTTCCATCTGTTCCGTTAGCTTCGCTAACATATTTACCGCTTGAACCACTTGAGCGCGAGTCAGTTCACAGTTACTTTTGGTCAACTCAATAGATTTAACCAAACCATCTGATTTAGACTGCAAACCAGATAACGCTTCATCAATTTCAGAGGTACTGATTTGCGTTCGGTTGGCTAGCGCACGGACTTCATCAGCAACCACCGCGAAACCTCGACCATGCTCACCCGCTCTCGCCGCTTCAATTGACGCATTCAATGCCAACAAATTAGTTTGTTCCGCAATTCCGCCAATCACAGACACGATAGACTGGATGCTCTGCGTTTCATTGGCCATTGAGCGAATATCATCAGAGGTGGTGCAGACTTGCTTCTCAAGATCACTGATATAGGTTTCCGTCACTGTGTTAATTTGTTTCGTCTCATCACTGAATACAGCCGCCTCTCTTGCTGCTTCTGCCGCCGACTGAGAACTCTTCTCTACTTCGTTTGATGCTTCAGACAAGCCGTTAATCGCAGAGACCACTTGAACCGTTTCATCAGTATGAACTTTCAGTACATCGCTGGTTTCTTTACAACCTTCGCGAATACTCAGTACCTTGGTATCGAGATCCGAGTTCTTGTATTTCACATCCTTAACCATCTCTTGTAAGCCGATAATGAACAAGTTGATGTCTTTGGCGATATGCCCTAAGTCGTCATTCCCCTTCTCAGCAAGCCTTTGAGTAAGGTCTCCGTTACCTTGTGATAGATCGTGGACGATTTTGCGCAGTGACACTATTGGGCGGTAGAAGCGATTCAGAAGTAAAATCATCAATATCACCGAGCCAAGTACACAAGCGACGATAAGGATGCGCGCACTCGACATCACGCCATTCAGCTGATTGAGCGCGAGTTCAGGGTCAATACTGGAGATCATGAACCACTCTTTCTGGCTGCCAATATCCACTTTCTTGGCCATCAAGATTCTCTGGTTACCATCAATCACACCCTCAATGAATTGATCAGGCTGTTCAATGGCACTGTTGAGTTTCATTTGAGTGTCTGCAGAAGATATATTGGTTTGCGGAAGCACGTTTTCGATTGTTGAAGCGACCACCATCCCCTTTTCGTCGATGATAATGCCTTTGGCTTCGTAGATGCTGTCCAGCTGTTCAAGCTGCGTTTCCAAATCGTCAAAGCGTATATCGGCCATGATGACACGATCTTGGTATGAGTACGTCACACCAATCATAGGCACTTGAGTACTCTTAGTGAAAAACAGGTCACTAAAAGATAAGCCTGATTTCAATTTCGCTTGTTGATACCAAGGTCGAGTGGTTGGATTATACTTTTCTTTTATTCCAACACCGTTAGGGAAAGACTCTGAAGGGCGAGAGGTATAAGAACGGCCGTCGTCAAAACCCACCACAATCTTGTCAATGCCACCAAGCTTAGCCGCATAATGCATGAGTGCTTCATTCGGCACTTGATATGGGGATTTCGTAAACTCTTGTGCAACAGAGTTAACGGTATCGATGGTACGCTGAACGGTACTTTCTATATGATTGATTTCTATCGTAAGCGAGTGATCAATCTCGTTATAAATCGTTTGGTTTACCTGTTCAGCGGCCAAGTTAAGCGTAAACCAGTTCGTAAATGCCAAAGCACTAGAACTGACGATCGCTACCATTAAAATCAATTTTCCTTTAAACCCTAGAGACAATTTTGAATTCATAAAACTCATCATCCATATCAACCTATGTCTATTATTTTCATCCGAATGAAATGGTCATTTTTTACATTTTCGAAGATACGGAAAGCGAAACTTGTTCATGCCGATCCATCGTCACAACCATCAATTTAATTAATATTGTATGTTTAATTTACCAGGCATTCTGTGAGCGATCTTGATATATTAAAACTGGCTAAAACCGCCCTGTGACATAGGTATCATTTATGAGTTTGGATTTTGTTCGAAGTTAAACATTTACGCATAACACATTCAAATAGATAGATTTTTAGATAACTAGCTCATCATTTCTCCGATAACATCTTTTCGAAAACTCTTCTTATTTACCTCACCCAGCTGAGTGAAAAAATGAGTCTTAACTCACACTTCTACCAACTAACCATTCACTAAAGGCATTCAAACTTAAAATTTATTTGTAATACAATTAGCCTTAAGTTATGGTGTATTTGAATCATAACTTAAGTTCTTTCTGGATGCTTTTGTTCAATTCAAAGTGATAATTGAAGCAGCCGCTTTAAGGTCATTGAACGCGTTTAACGTAGAAACTGTCGGGGGATCTCGTTATTCGTTTTTTCACTTACTATTGCTCATTTGTTTGTCCAGACGGCTCGTCCGAACATGCCCATACAGTCACCAGCTGTGTGGGCTTTTTTTTACTTTCTTTTCAGACCCGATATACGAGCGGTGTTAGGCCATCACCAACAATCAGTTAAGTGCACTGGTTTAAGATTGCGAGGAAAAGTGACTGAACGAGTGGGTGCTAGAAAGCTTTGAATTTACCTTTAGAAATAGATATAGAAAAAATAGGAATTGAGGCAGTAACAGAGTTAAACAGAGTTTTGATTAGGTGTAGCTGAGGAAATTGAAGTAGAAGTAGAAGTAGAAGTAGAAGTAGAAGTAGAAGTAGAAGATTTTAACGAGGGAACAAAAGTTGGATATGGCAGATAAAAACGAACCTCGCTCAGGTATCGCCATCTAAAAGACAGGCAATACCCTAGCGAGGTCGTACGTCGATTACTTCTCTAGTTTAGCGAAGTAGTCGAAGATTACTGGTACGTCGTTGTTACCCATGCCAGCATCTACAGCAGCTTGTAGGCTTGTTGCAGTACCTTGAGCGATTAGAGACTCAGTACCTAGCTCTTCACAAAGAGCAAGGAAGTAACCAAGGTCTTTGTTTGCGTTAGCAACAGAGAAACCTAGCTTCTCTTCGCCGTCTACCGCGTAGAACTTACAGAATTGCATGAACGGAGAGTTAGATGGACCTGCAGACATGATGTCAAACAGTTGTTGGCCATCAACACCAGCGCGTTGAGCAACAGCGAAAGCTTGAGACATAGTCGCAACAGTCGTCATACCCATGAAGTTGTTTACAAGCTTAGTCACGTGACCAGAACCTAGAGCACCTAGGTGGAATACGTTTTCGCCTTGCTCTTCAAGAACAGGTTTAACTTTGTTGAAAGTTTCCATGTCGCCAGCAGCCATGATGTTCAGAAGACCATCTTTAGCGTGTGCAGGAGTACGACCTAGAGGTGCGTCGATCATGCCCGCGCCTTTTTCAGCAAGAGCTGCGCCGATTTTCTTAGTAGAAGCAGGGATAGAAGTACCGAAGTCTACTAGTACTGCGCCTTCTTGGATGCCCGCTAGAACGCCGTCTTCGCCGTAAACGATTTTTTCAACAACAGCAGAAGTTGTCAGACAAAACTGAACGATGTCACTTGCAGCAGCTAGTTCTTTAGCAGAAGTGAATGCAGTTGCGTTGCCGCGATCTGTTACGCGAGCAACAGCTTCAGCGCTTAGATCCATTACGTTTACGTGGTAGCCGCGCTTTTGTAGGTTTTCAACCATGTTGCCGCCCATAAGACCTAGGCCAATGAAACCGATTACAGGTTTAGTCATGTTCAAACTCCAAATATAGTATTGTATGATTATATACTCATTATAATAACGACGTCTTTCTCGTTACGCAATAGTTTTAGGGCATTGATTTGATGGTTAGACGCAAGTTGTGACGGGGGTTCACTTTACGAGAAAATATGGGGCACGCTTTGTACTTACAGGAACTATTTGCCACTTTAAAAACCGTCTATTGATGAAATAACATACGTTAAATGTCATACGATTAGTAAGAACAAGCTACGCCTTTATCTATGTATAGTTCACTACTCCCTTACTCAGCCAGTGATTAGGCTGTTCACGGAAAAGTAAGTCATATCAGTTTTTAGGAAACAGGTGTTGCGCCCTACTCTTCTAACAAAGCGACACATGCGAGTCTCGTATACGACTCCTGCACATTTCATTGAGCATAGTGGCTAAGTACATGCCCGGTCTTTGTGTGTATCAGTGTCCAGATTTAGCCCTGAGCCACTGACTTGGCATCGAGAAGCTATTTATCACTGGCCAATTAAGTTTTCTTTCAACCTGATCGGTTTGCCAACGTTGTCAACTAATACAACTTAACTGACTTATCCAACTCCAACTTAATTGGCTAGACAAACAAAAAAACTCCGAGCTTTCACTCGGAGTTTTTAGTATCTAACTTCTGTTACTTCAGCGGATTACAGTTCGATTGAAACCGTTTCGCCGTCAACATTGAGCAGTAGCGTGTTGCCTTCAAGCTTGTGAGACACTTCAACTTGCTCGCCTTCGTTCTTATTAGGAACGAGAAGCGTCAGGATGTTGTGCTCTTTCGATGGCTTGAATTCCACTTCCACGTGACGGTGGATCTCAAGATCTTTAAACTCGTATGGGTCAACTTCGCCAAAGCCTTCAACGTTCTTAACTGAAGTGATGTTATCAGCAGACTCGTTGATGAAGTTTACGTCTAGGTGTGCAACTTCGCCGCAGATAGTGAAAGACTTGTCTGCCACTTCGTTTGCGAAAGTTGTGTGCATTAGCCAAGTCATGTCTTTCTCTTCAGAAAGCGTTGCCTTGTCTTGCATTACGAATACTTTACCTTGAACGAACCAGACTTTACGCTTGTAAGATTCAATTTCAGGAACGAAGTACTTGTAAGATGCCGTTGCATCACCTTCAACCATCTTCACATCAGATTCTGTGTCGAAGTCAGAGATAGTACCGCCCGCTTCGATACAGAAGCGATCTTGGTGGTTTTCGTAGCCTGTGTTCTTGTTCTCGCCGTACTGACCTTTACCACCGAATAGTGGAAGGTTTTTAGAGAACGTTTGACGACGCCATTTCGTGTGCATGTCTACACCGAAACCACCGTAGTAACCTGTTACTGATGCTAGCGTTTCACCGAATGCGTGCAACGTAAATGCGTTTTGGTCACCGTGAGAGTGGCTGATTGAGCCAAACGGAGAACATTTGAATACCATGTGAATATGGTTATCACGCTCAGTCATCTTGTTGTGGAATGCAGCCCAACCCGTGATTGGGAATACTTTCAACAGTGGATCGTTCGATGGTGCTTTCTCTTCAGGTGCATCCCAAAGGAAGTTGAAACGAAGATCGTCGTAGCCGAAGTCCCACCAACCAAAGTTGTAGAATTTGGTGTGTGCTTCAGTATCACGGCCTTTCAGTTGGTTGTAGTACCAAACGTACTCAGGCTTCTGGTTAACACCTGCGTAATGCTTGATGTTGTAAGCCAGTTTTAGACCTGGGAAATCACCGATTGAAGACTGGTCACAGAAGCTCGCGCGCTTAGAGTGAACAGGCATGCAGTAAAGCGGGAAATCACCTGTGTTTTCGTAGAATGTTTTGTTAAACATGTCTACACCACAGTATGCTTTCAATAGGTCGAATGCTTCGCCTAGGAATGCAGTTTGCGTGTTCCAGTAATCAGGACCTTCAGCCCAACCGCCGTCTACACCGCCCCATGGTGGGTAATGTACTGCGTAGTATTCTAGCGCGTATGCAATGTACTCGCCTGCTTTCGGGTGATCGTGGTAAAGCGCGATACACGTTGGGATGATAGCAGAAGAGATAGAACGAACACCGTGGCTGTTTAGTGGGTTGTTCAATAGATCAACCGTCACTTTCAGGTGGTGCATGATTTCGTCTAGACGCTCAATCAAAGCATCTTGAACTTGCTGGCGTTCTTCATCTGTGAAGTAGCCGTGTAGCCAGTCGTAACCCCAAGCCATAGCAGCGATAACACGGAAAGCCGCTTCATCGTTATAGCCACGAGAAGTCACGCCTTCTGGATCGTACGTAGACAGTTTTAGAGTCCAAGCTTTTGCTTTCGCAATGAGCGCTTCGTCTTCTTTTACAACACCAGCAATCGCTAGGTTACGTGTCGCGTTCAGTGCCATTTGGCAATCAACGTACATTTGACGCCAATAAGGACGCCATAGAGAAGCTTTACCTACCGTCTCAGCTGGGTACGCTTGAGGCTCTTCGAAAGGAGCAGTCTCAAGGAACTTAACGGTAGAGTTGTTGTAGAAATCATCAAACATACAGTGAGCTTGATCAGCTTTCACTTTTGCTTTGAATTCTTCTAGCTGATCAGCTTGAACAAGAAGACGCGGACGTGCTTCGCTCAAGGTGTCTAGGAATGATAGATCGAAGTCACGTGTTTGAACTTCGATAGGGAGTAGGTCTACAAGATTACCTGCTGAAGTATCGTTTTCCAGCTTCATCTTCCTGATTGCATCAAGAGATTTTTGGTCGCTCATTCTAACTCACTTATTTTTCAAGTTGATTGAAAGGAATTAGCAATAATATACGTCTTATTGTAGGACAATTGAATGTATTTCGATTCAATCGTACAATTTTTTACAGTTTTCGTGATTTAGGTCTGATGTTGTAAGGCTGACACGTTTACTCGCTTCGCAAAGCAAAAAATGCGACGCCCTTTCGAGTCGTCGCATTCTATCTAAGTGTTAGCTATATATTAGCTTTCAGTTACAACTTTAGCTTGCTTGCCGCCGTCATCGACCGCTTTCACAAGTAGAACACCGACACCACCAACTATCACACCACATAAGATGAAGACTAGGCGTCCCCACATTGGGTTAGTCAGAAGAGCCATCAGCATAATACCAACACCCGCTACCGCAATCAGTTTACCAAGCATTTGACGTTGTTTGTTATCCAACACTTTTTGCTCTGCCGATTCAGCTACTAATGGGGTATCTAAGTTGCCAAAGAACTTATCAACATCCGCTTGACGTTCTTTTGATAGAGGCTTGTAGAACATCGTAGATAGTACGAAGAAGCCACCGGTTAGCGTGATGTGAGCAATAAGACCAATCGCAACTTTAACATCAGACCATTCACGTCCTGTTAGAGTATCAAGACCAAACGCCGCTGCTACCATCTCCGCGTTGATAACAAAACCAACCACATAAGATACGATACCACCAACAACTAGCGTTCCCCAACCAGCCCAGTCCGGAGTCTTCTTGATGAAGAAACCAAGGAATGCAGGAATCGTCATAGGGAAACCGATTAACGCACCTACGTACATCATTGTATCAAACAGGCTTAAGCCTTTTAATGAGTTGATGAACTGCGCAATTAGGATAATAGCGAAACCAAATACCGCTGAAGTAATTTTAGATACGGTTACTAGTTCTTTCTCTGATGCTTGACCTTTACGAACGATTGTTTCGTAGAAGTTCTTAACAAAAATACCTGAGTTACGGTTTAGACCTGAGTCCATTGAAGACATTGTCGCTGCAAACATCGCGGCAACTAGAAGACCAACCATACCTGCTGGCATGTACTCTTGTACGAAGTATAGGTAAGCAAAGTCACCCGCTTTTTTACCTGCATTCGGGTAAGCCGCTGATAAATCAACACCTTGGCCTGCAATGAACCAAGAAGGCATGAACCAAATAAACACACCACACAACATCAACACACAAGCAAGCAATGCAGCTTTCTTAGCATTCTTTGAATCTTTTGCTGCTAGGTAACGGTATGAGTTAAGCATGTTGTTCGTGATTGAGAACTGCTTAACGAAGATGAAGAATGCCCAAATCGTAAAGATGCTTAGGTAGTTGATGTTGTTGCCCCAAAGGAACGAACCACCATCTTGTACTGGGAAGTTGTTAACAATCTCACCAACACCGCCACCTTGAACAACCGCTACAACCGCACAAGTTACCGTTACCGCCATGATGATAACCATCTGCATGAAGTCAGATGCGATTACCGCCCATGAACCACCTGTTACCGACATTGCCAATACCACTAGGCCAGTCACCCAGATAGTCATGTTCATGTCGAAACCGAAGATACCCGAAGCGATGATTGCCAATGCGTTTAACCACACACCCGCAGATACCACTGAGTTTGGCATTGAAGACCAAGTGAATACTTGTTCGTTGGTTGCACCAAAACGCATACGAATCGCTTCGATTACCGTAACAACGCGAAGTTGACGGAATTTCGGCGCGAAGTACGCGTAGTTCATGAAGTAACCAAATGCGTTGGCTACGAAGATGACCGCTACAGCGAAACCATCGTTATACGCTTTACCTGCTGCACCGGTGAATGTCCATGCACTAAACTGGGTCATAAAGGCGGTTGCACCAACCATCCACCACAACATGTTACCGCCCCCGCGGAAGTAGTCACTAGTAGTACTTGTAAATGTTCTAAACATCCAACCTATCGCAATCAAGAATAGGAAATAAATGCCGACAATAATCGTGTTGAGTTCCATCGTGTATCCTTTGTCCGTTTTAATTTGTTACGAGGACTATAGGAAATTCGACCCTTTATTTGTAGTACAATAATCCAAATAAGTGATGGTGATCTTATTTTGATTGATTAAGTTAATTATATATATGACATAGGATGGAATATGGCTAATCCATTAAGGAAATTGTTAGGGTTTTAGGTAAAAACCCAAAACATCAAACACTAAAAATAAATTAAACCTTAAAAACAACAACTTAAAATAAAAGTGAGACTTTGCACACTTATTAACAAATACAACCAAACACATATAAACATAAAGACCTCAAAAATAATAAAAGAGAATCCGTGACCAAACCCACATCATTCATCACACAATAAACCAGTGTTTTTATCAAAATCGAGCGGGTAATATCATTAGAATTCAATTTAAATTTGTGTAGTGCTCTTATCTTTAGATCTAAATATAAATGGATGAGAAATCACCTCAATCGAATGACTATTTCAACCATTTCCTGATGAGTTAAGAGAGGAAATTTAAGATGCTGTCTCTGGGAGTGATAAAGAGAACGTGCAAAGAATAGAGGGTATTGAGCAACCCGAATAGCTAAAGAAAAATGGAAAAATAATTGAACCAAAACAGTGCAACACGCTTCCTAAAAACAAACAGATTAGCTCGCTAACATGTTCGTATGTCTCCCATTGTTTTATTGGGTGCTTATTATCACGCCAAAATTTTCGCCCATATGAATAAACAGAACGGTGACTATATGATGGTGAACTCATATCTAAAAAATCAGCCAAAATAAAACTGGGTCTTTGTGTATTTATATCCAGCTTAAAAAAAGACCAGAATCACACTATTTCCGAAACAATACGGTTAAAACAAGATCGAAGTCTAGTTAGAAGACTTCCGGTTGTGATCGCTCCGCGCTTCCAAGCTTTCGTTAATTGAAGAATTATTGTCATACAATATTCTATATACCTAACCAGACATAAGGACATGTGGCATGCGCTCAATGAAAGATATCACTCAAGACGCTATCGATATCGTTAAACCCTCTATCGACAAACTGTTTGAAAGAACCAATAGAAAAGAACTGCATATTGTCGTTATGAATCCACACCTCAAGCCTTGGGAAGCCTCTTTCGAAGACGCCATTCTTTATGAAGAGTCTTTAGGAACCCCTGATAACTGGACTATCAAGTTTGATCACCTTGCTCGTAAGAAAGCTCAGCAAGCATGGCGAGAATCGACAAGCAATCTAACACTTCATTCTCAACACCCATCTTCATTACGTGACGAAGACTTACTGTTTTATGGTTCGTTTGTTTACGGAAACGTGGTTGTTGCCTGCAGTGGCGTACAACAATGGTATGACATGCTGATCAGTGGCTGGATAGCGGTAGCTATTGAACAGCTAGCAATGCACGAATACCAAACAGAAAAAGCAGAAAACCCTACAAAAACATATCGCTAATAATTAGAAACAGAAGGAACTTACTATGAGTAAATTATTAAAATCCATCATGCTGGCAGCTGGCATACTTGTTTCGGCAACGTCGATTGCAGCAGACTACCCGAGCAAAAACATTCGCTTAGTTGTCCCATTTGGCGCGGGCGGCGGTACAGATGCAGTTGGCCGCACCCTTGCAAATAGTGCGAAAGACATTCTAGGACAAAACATTTCAATCATGAACCGTACGGGTGGTGCGGGCGCCGTTGGAATGAGCTTTGGTGCCCAGCAGCGTGCGGATGGTTACACATTAACAGTAGTAACGCGTGAAATCGCTTCGCTTCCTCAAATGGGTTTGATGCGCCATACCGCAGACGATTTTAGACTCATTCGCTTAGTAAACCTCGACCCAGCGGTCGTATTAGTTGCAGCCGATAGCCCATACAACACCATTAATGATTTGATTAAAGAAGCCAAAGAAAACCCTGGTAGCGTGAAATTTGCTTCAACCGCTGCACCAAACTTCTACTTAATGTCTCTTGAAAAAGACCAAGATATTAAACTCAACGCTATCCCTTATAACGGTGCATCTGAAGCGATTCCTGCAGTACTGGGCCACCACACAGATGTAACCATGGTGACACCGGGTGAAGCTATCGCTCAACTTCGTTCAGGCCAACTAAAAGCATTAGGTGTCATGTCAGAAGAACGTATTCACTACATTCCCGATGTTCCTACTTTGAAAGAGCAAGGTATTGATGTAGTAACAGGAACATGGCGTGGTATCGGCGCTCCAAAAGATACGCCGGATGCAGTAATCGAGAAACTAGGTGCGGCATTTGATGAAGCAATGGCAAGTGAAGAGTTCAAGTCTTTCATGGCAAAAGGCGCAATGACTATCCACAATCTTGACGATAAAGCCTTCACTACGTTCGTTTCCGAAGATACAAAATCGCTTACTGAACTAATTCAATAACATTCATCCAGAGGCACAACGATCAGTTGTGCCTTTTTTATCGGTATGTACCTTTCCCTTGCTTTACTTTTTAGGGGTAAATTCTATGTCTAACGCCAACTTAAATCGGAATGTCGTTTTCCCTTCCATAATCATCATATTAAGCGCAATAGCACTCGCGTTGATTACTCAGTTTGATCGTCCGATGTATCAAGATGCAAGTGTTGATGCAAAATTCTTCCCAATGATGATTGTGATTGCTCAAATTGCTATCTGTATTGTTCTCATCGTTCAGCACAAACTCAAAGGCGTCCCAGAACAACAAGAAGCGATGATAAGCAAGATGTCTATCTTCGGCGTGGCCTTTCTTATTGGGTACGCATTACTCATCAGTGTGGTTGGCTACCTTTACGCGAGTTTGATTGCATTTATGTTCTACCTCGTTTACTTCAAAGTTAAGAAGCCAATCTACTACGTTGTCGCCGTTGTCTTTGTGTTTGCGGTTTACTATTTGTTTGGCGAGGTGTTCTACATCGCGCTTCCTGAAGCAACCTGGTCATAGGAGGTCATAATGTTTGAATATCTAATCGATGGTCTCGCAACCGCTGTGAGTTTTGCAGTGCTACCTGTCCTTGTTTTTGGTGTGCTGGGCGGCGTAATTTTAGGCGCACTACCCGGTCTAACGGCGACGATGGGCGTTGCGATTCTCCTTCCGTTTACCTTTGGCATGGAACCGACGTCAGCCCTCGTGATGTTAATTGGTGTATACATTGGTGGCATTTACGGTGGTTCTATTGCCGCAATACTGCTTAAAACACCAGGGACACCAGCGTCTGCAGCAAGTGTACTCGACGGCCACACCATGGCTGTGAGAGGACAAGCAGCAAGAGCATTAAGTATTTCGGCTGTTGCTTCATTCATTGGCGGGTTACTCAGTACTATCGTCCTTATTGCCATTGCGCCTAAATTAGCGACCTTTGCACTTCGTTTTAATGCTCCAGAGTACTTCGCACTTGCTCTGTTTGGTTTAACTATCATTGCGAGCGTTTCTTCGAACAACATCTTTAAAGGGCTACTTGCGGGTACGATTGGACTACTGGTTTCTACCGTTGGGCTCGACCCAATCAGCAGTGTGCCAAGGTTTACTTTTGACATCATGGATCTCTACAGCGGAATCAATGTCATCCCTGTTTTGATTGGTTTGTTCGCTCTATCTGAAGCATTAAACCAACTAGAGAAACTGTTCTCTGAAAAGAAAGTCGTCGCGCCGAAGTTTGACCACAAATTATTGAGCAAAGGCGACCTTAAAGAAATGCTACCAACCGCAATAAAAAGTGGTTTGATGGGAACAACCATCGGTTCTGTACCGGGTGCTGGTGCTGATATTTCGGCATTCGTTTGTTACAACGAAGCAAAACGTTCATCGAAAAATCCCGAAGAGTTTGGTAAAGGATCAGTACGAGGTCTAGCAGCAGCCGAATCTGGAAACAACGGTGTAACGGGTGGTTCGTTAGTTCCATTGTTAACACTTGGCGTTCCGGGGGATGCTGTGGCAGCGGTTCTTTTAGGCGCACTCATTGTTCAAGGTTTAACACCGGGGCCTCTGTTGTTTGCCCAAAACCCCGAAGTGGTTTATGGCGTATTCAGCTCGATGTTGGTTGCTAACCTTGTGATGCTAGTGATTGGTTTACTGGGTATTCGTTTCTTCTGCCGTATCATTGAAGTACCCAAGATCATCATGATCCCAATTATTGTCTTCTTGTCGATCGTTGGTGCTTACGCGATTAACAACTCGATGTTTGATGTGGGTATTGCGATCGGTTTCGGTCTGTTGGGCTTTATCTTAACTAAACTGGATATTCCGTCTTCGCCAATTCTGCTTGCAATCATTTTAGGTCCAATGGCAGAAACAAATCTGAGGAAATCACTGTTGATGTACGATGGCAGTTGGTCTTTCCTTTATGAGCGCCCTATTGCACTCGCGTTTATCGTGTTGGCTGTATTCTCTGTTTATTCAACGTTAAAAATGAAGAAGAAACAGAAACAAAAGGAAACTGAACAATGTCCATAGTTGACGGCTTGTTCAACGGATAGCGGTTAAGGCATCGCAGTTAGCTTATTAGCTATAACCTGTAACCTGTAACCTGTAACCTTAAAAAACAAAGCCAGAGACCTAAGTCTCTGGCTTTTTCGTACACAATAAACAATCAATTTTTGTAAAAACAGACAATAAAAAAGGCATGCACTTGGCATACCTTTTTAAGTCGTTTATCTGAACGTGAGGCTGTTCATCTCAATGTGAGATGGCTCAGATGTACTTTAAATCGTTTCTATTACGCAGTCGCCAAACGGTGGTTAGCATCTTGCAAGTGAGCTGCAGACACGACTCTCGCCTTGTCACTGTCACCCGCCATGATAGCTTCATAGATTCTACGGTGTTCATTGATACATGTGCTTCCCTCTTCAGAAGAGTGCACAATGAAGTTAATGAACATGGTTGTCAGAATGTTGCCAAATGGCAAGTAGAAGTCGTTACCGGTCGCGTTGAAGATCAAGCTATGGAAACGAGTATCAATGTCTGTCCAACGCTCTTGGTCAAACACTTCTGCTTCATCCACCTCTACCATTTTTTGGAAGATCTCTGAAAGCTCGATACGTTGCTCAGCCGTCGCAAATTTTGCCGCCAGTGCACACGCTTCAGGTTCAATCGCACGGCGAAGACCTAAGAACTGTGAACAGAATTGGTCTACGTCGGTTAGACCGTCCATCCATTCAATCAGTTGAGGATCAAGGAAGTTCCAGTATGCGCGGTCGACTACACGAGTACCGATTTTCGGGCGGGACTCTAACAGACCTTTAGAGGTCAATAGTTTAACAGCTTCGCGAAGTGCCGTTCGGCTGATACCAAACTGTTCACACAACGCCATTTCACCAGGAATAATAGAACCTTGTGGCAGTTCGCCAGACAAGATTCCACGAGCGATTTCACGAGCTACTTGCACGTGCAGGCTGCGCTTCGAGCCCGAAATTGAATTAAAAGTGGTAACCATAAGTTCACTTATTTTATATGTTATGTTATGTTATGTTATGTTTATGTATTATTTAAGGATCACTATAACAGTATTTCAACCTACAGCCAATTGAGTAAAATCCAAACGAATCACAGGCTATTAATTTAGTCGCCTAATCAAACACTTAGAAAGTATCTAATTCCACTCCGTTAGAAACATTATGTTACACCATTCATAAATCCGTCATCAAAAAGCATCGGTTCTGTCATCCTCGATTCCTATACTTCGTTCCAACAAATCACTCAATTGGACTGACATAATGAAACCGACAAAAACAAATCTCACGCTTAAAAGCGCTATTACTGCTGCGCTGATTTTTTCTGGTTCTGCATTAGCGATAGATACGCGATACGAAGACCGCTCTGGTAACTTGGTCGCCGATGTACCCCAAGATGAATCACAATGGGTGGATCCAAACACGCTAATTTTTGCTTACACGCCAGTTGAAGATCCAGCAGTATACGCTGATGTGTGGAGCGAGTTTTTGAGCCACCTTGAAAAAACAACGGAAAAAACGGTTCGTTTCTTCCCTGTACAAAATAACGCAGCTCAAATTGAAGCAATGCGTTCAGGTCGTCTGCATATCGCAGGTTTCAACACTGGTTCAACGCCTCTAGCAGTTAACTGTGCTGGCTTTGCTCCATTCACAATGATGGCGGCTGAAGATGGCTCTTTCGGTTACGAAATGGAAATCATCACACACCCTGGTTCAGGCATCGAAAAAGTTGAAGACCTAAAAGGCAAAAACCTAGCATTCACATCGCAAACGTCAAACTCTGGTTTCAAAGCCCCTTCTGCGATTCTAGATGCTGAATACCAGCTTCAACCTGAGCGTGATTTCAAACCGGCTTTCTCTGGCGCTCACGACAACTCAATTTTGGGCGTGGCACACAAAGATTACGACGCAGCAGCCGTCGCTAACTCAGTATTGAACCGTATGCTTTCACGTGAAGTCGTAAAAGAAGGTCAAATCAAGAGCATCTACAAGTCACAAACCTTCCCAACAACGGCTTACGGCACAGCGCACAACCTGACACCAGAGCTTCAAGAGAAGATTCAAAAAGCGTTCTTCACTTTCGACTGGGAAGGCACGAAGCTTCAAGAAGAATTTGAGCGTAACGGTGAAGCGAAGTTCGTTCCGATCACTTACCAAGAGCACTGGGAAGTGATCCGCACTATCGATACAGCGAATAAAGTGTCTTACACGTGTAGTTAAGTTCAACCGAACAAAAAGCCAATCACACATTGATAAAACTAACTGCAGGTTTACGCGCCTGCAGTTACTCACCACTCTTAGCGGTTTGCTTCCGATTTCTGCCTCAGGCGAACTGTTAGTACACCGTCCTTATAGGAATTCTATGTCTACTCTTACCCTTAAAGGGCTTACCAAGCACTACTCCAGTTCTGATAAAGCCCTGACCAACGTTAGCTTATCGGTGAATGCCGGCGAAGTCGTTGGATTGATTGGCCCATCTGGTGCGGGTAAATCAACGCTGATTCGCTGTATTAACCGACTGACCGAGCCTACCAGCGGCGAAGTTATCTTCTCCAACACCAACCTAGAGACCTTGTCTAAGCGCCAACTGAGACATTCACGACGTGAAATTGGGATGATCTTCCAAGAGTACGCATTGATTGAGCGCTTAACGGTCATGGAGAATGTGCTTTCAGGGCGTTTGGGATACGTAAACTTCTGGCAAAGCTTCACTCGCCGTTTCCCTGAGTCGGACATCCAAGCGGCTTATGCCCTACTCGACCGCGTTGGGTTATTAGAGCACGCCAATAAAAGAGCTGATGCCCTATCAGGTGGCCAGCGCCAACGCGTAGGTATCGCACGTGCACTCGCTCAGAAACCAAAATTATTATTGATAGATGAACCCACGGCCGCGCTCGATCCACGCACTGCCCGCCAGATCATGCGATTGATCAGCGAAATTTGTTCAGAACAACAACTCCCAGCCATCATCAATATTCACGATGTTCAGTTAGCGAAACAGTTTGTCGACCGTGTTGTCGGCCTAAATGCTGGCTGTGTGGTATTTGATGACAAACCAAACTTGCTCACCGAAGACGTACTCACACAGATCTACGGTGAAGAAGATTGGAGCCAACAAGCAGAAGAAGAGGATCTCATCATTATGAACCCTCGATTGTCTGAGGCAACAGTATGACTCAACCATATCCAAATCAAGCTCATCAGCATTTAAAGTCAGCACAACAGAATCGCAAACAATACCCGATACAGTGGACAAAGCCGCCACTAATTTCTAGCCCATGGCTACGCTGGAGCTTAATCATCATGGTCGCGGTGTACTTATACCTTGCGACTCAATCGGTACACGTAAACTGGGCTCGAATCTACGAAGGCAGCGAGCGCGGCTGGCAGTTCATTTTAGCTTTCATGAACCCTGACTTTGGCGGACGTTGGAACAACATCTCACAAGGTTTGATTGAGAGCTTAACCATGACGCTCACGTCAACCGTGGCAGGTGTCATTATCTCGATCCCATTCGGATTAGGCGCAGCCAAAAACCTTGCCCCTACTCCCGTTTATCTATTCTGCCGTGCGTTTATTTCGATCGCTCGTAGCTTACAAGAGATCATCGTTGCGATTCTGTGTGTGGCTCTGTTTGGCTTTGGTACGTTTGCGGGTTTTGTCACGCTGACCTTCGCAACCATCGGCTTTCTCGCGAAATTGTTTGCCGATGAAATTGAAGCTATCGACCCAGCACCTCTCACTGCAATGCGTGCAACTGGCGCAAGTTGGCTACAACAGGTGAACTACGCCATTCAAGCGCAGGTAATGCCACGCTTTATCGGGCTTTCGATGTACCGACTCGACATCAACTTTCGTGAATCTGCTGTGATTGGCATTGTTGGCGCAGGGGGCATCGGCGCAACATTGAACACTGCCATGGACCGTTATGAATACAGCGCAGCGGCCGCTATTCTCTTGATTATTATCGTGATCGTGATGTTGTGTGAATACCTATCGACCATCATCCGCAAGCATGTGCAGTAAGGAGCGATCAATGAGCGCGCTAAATGACACCTCTACAAGCTCCATGAATCGTACCCAATGGCAGCGTTACGACAGTAAACAGAGCCTAATGCTTTGGATTGGCTGGCTTTGCTTTGTTGCCCTAACGGTTTTTGCATGGCAAGTCATGAACAAAGACACGATTTGGTACTTTGTGACTGACTCACCGAATCAACTTGCTGATATCTCGTCACGTATGTGGCCACCAAGATGGAGCTATTTAGAGTCACTTTGGAGCCCTTTGTGGGACACCATTAACATCGCAACACTTGGCACACTGTTAGGGATCATACTGGCATTTCCAGTTGCATTCTTAGCGGCACGCAACACAACGCCAAGCACAACGTTTATCAGGCCTATCGCACTGTTCATCATTGCGGCAAGTCGTTCAATCAACTCATTAATTTGGGCACTCCTGTTAGTGGCTATCATCGGCCCAGGGTTACTGGCCGGTATTATCGCGATTGCGCTACGCTCGATTGGCTTCGTAGCTAAGTTGATGTACGAAGCGATTGAAGAAGTAAACGTCACGCAGATGTCAGCGATTCAATCGACGGGGGCATCTCCACTGCAAGTCTTGAACTACGGCATTCTTCCGCAAGTAATGCCAAGTTTCATCGGCACGAGCTTGTTCCGTTGGGACATCAATATTCGAGAGTCTACCGTCTTAGGTTTGGTGGGCGCTGGGGGTATCGGCTTAAAACTGCAAGAATCGATGGCAATGCTGGCATGGCCTCAAGTGACTGTGATTTTCTGTGCGATTCTAGTGACAGTCATCTTCTCCGAATGGGTGGCTGCCAAAGCAAGAAAAGCCCTTATCTAAATACTAAAACAACGTCAAATAGACGGTTAGCTAGTCAATAAGATCAAAGCCTACTCACTGAGTAGGCTTTTCGTTTGTTGAAACGTAATAAACATTTTTCACCATCAGAACCGCACTTCGTTGACCACAGTCCCTACCCCTTCAATCGTGACACTCACTTGGTCCTTGTCGGACAAAGCATAGGTTCTTCCCGGCGTTCCCATGAAAACAAGATCGCCTGGTTTGAGGGTAAAATAGTGGCTCAAGTAGCTGATGACTTTTGTAGGTTTGTGAATCATAAACGATGTATTCTCTTGTTGAACAACCTTGCCATTTACACGCGTGGTTAATTGCACGTTGTTATAATCGATACCACGAACAATCGTGTTGCCAACCGGGCCAAAACCATCGGAAGCTTTCGCTCGGAGCCATTGTAAATCGGCGCCTTGCCAACTTCTTTCAGTAATATCGTTGCCCACCGTGACGCCAAAGATCGCTTGTTCGGCTTCTTCTTCACTGGCTTGACTGAGCTCTCTACCAATCACAACCACCAGCTCGCCTTCAAAATGAACATTTCTTGCTTTTGGTGGCACTTGAATCACTTCGCCCGTGAGAATCAAAGAAGAAGGAAGTTTAAGAAACATCGGCGGTGGTGCATCGGCAGGTGAGGCTAAGTGGCTAGCGAAGTTCATCCCGACGGCGAAGACTTTCTCTGGTTTTGTCGGTAGTAACACCTCAACCGACTCTAACGGGATCAAATTTTTTGCTACCGAATATTCGCCAAAGAGATCGCCGCTGACTGGTAACACTGCGTCATTGTCTAGCTTTCCATAGCTGATTTTGTCTTGGTATTGATAACGGACGAAATGCTCACTGCTCACCTCAACATTCTTATTTTCTGCCGCCAATGCGACACCAGACATCGCAACTATTGCCAATAACCACTTCATCCTTGAATCCCTTTATTTTTAAATCCTAAATTATACTTTAGCCCACTCTGTAAGATTCGAAGGAAAAGGGAAGCTCCGTTGCCCCATCCTCTTTCCCCCTTCTTATAAAAGCAGCACGCATAAAAAAACCGAGCAACTCGCAGTGAGTTACTCGGTTTGACTTATTCCCGATGTTTTCAGTCGTTGTTGGTATCAACGAACGATTTTGCAATCACGACTAAATTCAATGTGATGCTTCGTTCCCGCAAAGCACCACATCAATACATGCCATTGTTAAACGGCATGTATGTTAATCATTTACAGTTGAGCAAATGATCCTTCCCACGAGTATGTCTCACCCGCGAACTCAACAGTGTGAGTTGCTTGCTGCGTGTCTTCAGCTTGGTTTGAGATACCGTAGTGGTAAGTGTTGCCAGAAGTAGTCTGAATGCGAACAACAGTCCCGACACTGTTATGGCCCACAACAGACACTGATTTAACTAGACCACGAGCGCCTACAGAGGCTTCGATAGACTCGTTAAAGTAACCATGCGTTTCTAGTACAGAAGCAAACACGTGGTTTTGACCAGACTGACGTAAGATGAACGCAGGCTCACTCTTAAGGTTGAAGTCTGGATCGTTAGCACCAGTGCGAGCAAAAATCACTTCGCTGCCCGCATTAGCGCTGGTTACTAGGCTGTAGTAGCTGCTGTCATGTAGCCAGCTTACTAGAGAACCTTCTTCGTTCACTTTGCCTGAAGCAACGTTCCACAGGTGTTGGTAACCGTTATCTTCACCTAATGGCTTAAGCGTTTTTTCCATGTTGTAATCGAAATCAGTACGGATGATTTGACCAGAGTGGTGAACGGGTAGGTCGTACTGGTGTTCAGCGTCAGCTTCGATGCGGTATACATCAATCACTAGTGGCTTCTCGAACTCAGGAAGTTCAGCAAGAATCACGCTGCGTTGCATGTCTACGCCTGTGTAGTACTCAGAAATTGTGCCGCTCATGCCTTGTAGAGACTGGTCGTCTGCTACGAAGAAGTGCTTCTGACCAAACTTAGACTCAGCCAGTGCTGTGTTGAAGTTGTTCTGCGTTTTCTGATCAACCGTTACTGTGTTGTGAGCAACCGTCTGCTTACAGTAAGACTTGTTCTCTGGGATGTAACGACCGCCAAACTTAGGCTCAACGTTTACCCAGCGACCGAAGCCGTAATCGTGCAGCACTTCGTGGCCACGGTTGAATACGCTTAGGTGCAGGCCATCGTAGTGACCGTGGTCTAGCGCAGAGTGGTACTGGTGATCAGAACCGTGTTGACCAAACCAGATCAACGCCATCGTGTCGTCATCTTGCTCGTCACGGTGACGAAGGATGCTTACGCCGCCTTTTTCGCCTTCAGGGCCGTCGGTTACAAACAGGCTACCCCAGTTGAATGCTTTGATGTCGTCTGCTGAATCAACCGCGTCAGACAATGTTTTACCTGAAGCATGAACCCAAACGTTTTGTTGGTGGTTAGCCATACCAAGCAGAGTTTCAGTCTGCTCGTAACGGTGGTAACACACAGACGTTGCCATGATAACGCCTTCATCGTTGATAGAGATTGTTTTCGATGAATCGTTCAGAGCTGGCAATGTACCGTCTGGGAATGCCGTTTTGAATACAGAGTAAGACGTTGTCTTGATCACTGAATCGTTGAATTCATAGATTCCAACCTCAGGCTGACGACGTTCAATCGCTTCTGCGAACAGGTAGATTGGACGTAGAGAGAAACGGTGGTAGTAAGGACCTTCCATGTAGTAGCCGTCTGGCGAAAACAGTTGGTCAAGTTGCGCTAAGAAACCGCCGCTGACTTTGTCTAGTTTCAGGCCGTAAAGCGCTTTGTCTACAGACTCTTGATCGTTGATTGCGTAACCACAGATACCTACTGCTGCCACTGCCCATAAGCCGTGGTTGTGTACGATATCGAAGTCGTGTGCGTAAGTAACAACGAACATTTCGATCATTTGCTTAAGAAGATCGTCTTCGATCAGACGTTTTTGCTCTTCAGAGATGGTGTGGTAGATGCAGCTGTACGCACAAGAAGCGTAAAGCATCCACATGTTCTCGTTCAACGTTTGGTGGAACAGCTTACCCGGAGGGTTAGAGTCACGGCTTACGTTGCTTTCAAGTGTTGGGTATACCGTCGCGTACGCTGTCAGCATATCAACGATGTAGTCACGGTACTTTGCTTCTTCAGTGATAAGGAACAAACGACCTGCTAGATCCATATGGATGTAGTTTTGCTTGTGACGGTTGTGCTCGTAACCGCCGCCTTCACCGTGACCTGGTACTTCAATGCCAACTTCCGCCATGTAAGCGTCAGTTTGTTTAATGTCGCGAGTCAGTGCGTTACCTAATAGGCTATCCTTGCCAAGTTCTTTACGAAGTTCAGCTGCTTCATCAAAGTTAAGTAAAAGTGGTTGATAGCTCATTATTATTTCCCCTGCCCTGCAGTGCTAAGTTCTTCTGAATTCGTTTCTTGTAAAGTTGTCTCGACTGAGTAGAAGCCTTTCCAGCTGTATACTTTGCCGTTCAGTTCTACTTTGTGTTCAGTGCTGTCAGTCGCACCAAGCTGGTTGCTGATCATCACTGTCACGTTTGATTTCTCTGTCGTAATCTCTATTACTGAACCGATATTGGTGTGAGCCACGACTTTGATGTCTTTCACAACACCACGTGCATTGACAGATTGCTCGAATTCTTCGTTGAAGTAACCGTGCGTTTCAACAACAGAAGCAAACAGTGTTGTTTCGCCTTTGCTGCGTAGAATGAACGCCGGCTCTGAACGTAGGTTAAAGCTTGGGTCGTTAGCGCCAGTGCGAGTAAAGATCACTTCAGCATTATCGTTAGACGTTGCACCTAGCCATGTGTAGTAGGTGTTGTTTTGTAGCCAGCTTACAATTGCTGTGCCCTTCACTTCACCGCTTGCCACGTTCCACAGGTGTTGGTAACCGAAATCGTCACCTAGCGTGTTCAGCTCTTTGTTTGCTTGGTATTCAAAGTTAGTGCGAACAATCTGACCTTGATATTGGTGTGAGTAATCGTATTGATGCTCGCCTTCGCCGCCCTTCTCAGAATCTAAACGGTAAAGGTCTAATAGTAGCGGAGATTCTAGCTCATCAAGGTTTAGCATGAACACGCTGCGTTGCATGTCAAAGCCTTGGTAGTGATCGTTAGCAAATGCACTCATGCCGTTGATTTGCTCATCTTCTACTTTGAAGAAGTGTGGTAAACCGTGTACAGCGTCTGCACGTTCAACGTCAAAGTTGTTCTGACATTTTTCATCAATCGTGACTGCGTTGTGAGCAATCGTTTGACGAGCGTAAGATTTGTTTTCGTCTAGGTAACGGCCGCCGAATTTAGGCTCCACGTTAACCCAACGACAGAAGCCGTATTCGCGTAGCACTTCTTGACCGCGGTTGAAGAAAGAAATACCCAGTGTATCAAAGTTGCCGTGACCCATGCCGTGTTGGCCGTAGTTCATCACAAGTTGAGAAACGTCGCCTTTCTTGTCCTGCATGCGGATAAAGCCTTGCGCGCCGTTGTGACCTTGAGGGCCTTCATTCAATTCAACACTAGGCCAGAAAGGCATGCCGATTTCTTTCTCCGCAGAAGCGGCTTCGTAGGCTTTAGATAGCTCAAGACCACATGGGTGCATCCATACTGCGTCTTGAATCTTCGCCATACCCAGAATATTTTGGTCTACGCCGTTTTCAGAAGAGTAATGCTTGCTGTAAACACTTACCGCAACCTGAACACCCATGTCTGTGATACCCATGGTACGAGAAGCATCATTCAAAGCCGGGAACTCACCGTTCGGGTAAGCCGTCGCAAGCATCGCTTGTACTGTGTTGCCAATCACGCCACCTTTGTAGTTATAGATATCTACTTCAGGCATATGACGGTGAATCACTTCAGCAAACACACACGTTGGACGAATCGCGTAACGGTGATAGTAAGGACCTTCCATGTAGTAGCCAGAAGGTGCAAATAACTGAGAAACTTGCGCTAGGAAACCGCCAGTATCATTACGGTCGATGCCGTACACTGACATTTCTAGGTATTCACGTTTGCCTAAAGCAAGACCACAAATGCCCACAGCGGCTACAGCCCAAATACCGTGATTGTGAATACGGTCGAAGTCGTGTGCGTATTTAACGGTGAACATTTCTAGCATGGGTTCAAAAATGCGAGACTCAATGTTGTCACGCTGCTCTTGTGTCAGTGTTGAAGCAACACAAGAGTAAGCTAAGCTTGAGAACATTAACCAGCAGTGTTCGTTTAGGATTTGGTGGAACAAACGACCTGTTGGGTTGGTGTTTTTCTGTACGTGGTAATCAAACGTTAGATATTTGTCTGCGTACTCTTCTAGTAATTCTGTAACAAAGTCAGCGTATTTTTGCTCTTTAGTGATCAAGAACATGCGACCAGCTAGGTTCATGTACGTGTAATTTTGCTTGTGGCGGTTATGTTCGTAACCCCCAGCTTCACCATGACCCGGGACATCAATAGGTAAACGCATGAATGCTTCTAGGTCTTTCGCGTTCGCTGCAATGGTTTTGCCCATTAAGCTAGAACGGCCCACTTCAAGATGAAGCTGTTCGATTTCAGCTTCAGTCAACAATACTGGTTTAGTCGTCATATTCTTTGTCACCCTCAATAAAGAGTTTATCTGCTTAAACTTTGATTAAATTTTCAAACTCCATATAAAGTAATACAATATGAGCTTTAATTATACCTATTCGTCGCCAAATGATGAGTAGAGTCACATAATTCACCGTAAGCCATTGATACAGTTAACTAATGCCAGATACCAAGCAATTCTTAAGTTGTTGATTCATTTACGCTATATAAACTATCGCTTGATCAATATCACACAAATTTAGATATATTGTATTACAATTGAACTCATTCCCTTATGATGGATGCAAGTTAAGTAACACTTAAAAGATTTAAACAGATTAGGAGATACACAATGAACTCTTTCTTTATCCTAGATGAAAACCCATGGGAAGAACTTGGTGGCGGCATTAAGCGTAAAATCGTTGCTTACACTGACGATCTAATGGCTGTACACCTATGTTTTGATAAGGGCGCGATTGGTCACCCTCATACTCACGAAATTCACGACCAAATCGGTTATGTTGTTCGTGGTAGCTTCGAAGCTGAAATCGACGGCGAGAAGAAAGTGCTTAAAGAAGGCGATGCTTACTTCGCTCGTAAACACATGATGCACGGTGCGGTTGCACTAGAACAAGACAGCATCCTTCTTGATATCTTCAACCCTGCGCGTGAAGATTTCCTAAAATAATAACTAGCGCAACCTCAGTTGCTAAGGTAAGCATATGAAATCATTAAACATCGCGGTCATTGGCGAGTGCATGGTTGAGCTACAAAAGAAACAAGACGGGCTTAAGCAAAGTTTTGGTGGCGATACGCTGAATACTGCACTTTACTTGTCACGCTTAACAAAAGAGCAAGATATCAACACGAGCTACGTAACTGCACTAGGCACTGACCCATTCAGTACCGACATGTTAAAAAATTGGCAAGCGGAAGGTATCGACACGAGCTTAATTGCTCAGCTGGATCACAAACAACCAGGGCTTTACTACATCGAGACCGATGAAACTGGTGAACGCAGTTTCCACTACTGGCGTAGTGATGCTGCAGCGAAGTTCATGTTTGATCAGGAAGACACGCCTGCTCTTCTTGATAAGCTGTTCTCTTTTGACGCGGTTTACTTAAGTGGTATTACGCTGGCAATCTTGACAGAAAATGGTCGCACGCAGCTATTCAACTTCTTAGACAAATTCAAAGCTCAAGGCGGCCAAGTATTCTTCGACAATAACTACCGACCTAAACTTTGGGAAAGCCAACAAGAAGCGATTTCTTGGTACTTGAAAATGCTTAAGTACACAGATACGGCTCTGCTGACGTTTGATGATGAGCAAGAGCTATACGGCGACGAAAGCATTGAACAATGTATTACACGTACGTCTGAGTCTGGTGTAAAAGAGATCGTCATTAAACGTGGCGCGAAAGACTGCTTAGTGGTTGAAAGCCAAAGCGCTCAATACGTTGCACCCAACCCTGTAGACAACATCGTTGATACGACTGCCGCTGGCGACTCGTTCAGTGCAGGCTTCTTGGCCAAGCGCTTGAGCGGCGGTAGTGCTCGTGATGCTGCATTTGCAGGTCATATTGTGGCAGGAACCGTGATTCAGCATCCAGGGGCTATCATTCCTCTAGAAGCGACGCCTGATCTGTCTCTATAATTACGCACTTTAACTATTAATCAAGGGTTTGCTTAGTTGAAAGCAGGCCCACATTTAACGTGAGAAAGAATTCATGACGACATTAAATGAACAACTAGCAAACCTAAAAGTAATTCCTGTAATCGCGATCAACCGTGCTGAAGACGCTATCCCTCTAGGTAAAGCGTTGGTTGAAAATGGCATGCCATGTGCAGAAATTACACTACGTACAGAATGTGCAATCGAAGCGATTCGCATCATGCGTAAAGAATTCCCAGACATGCTAATCGGTTCAGGTACTGTACTGACTAACGAGCAAGTTGACGCATCTATCGAAGCTGGTGTTGATTTCATCGTAAGCCCAGGTTTCAACCCGCGTACTGTTCAATACTGTATCGATAAAGGTGTTGCAATCGTACCGGGTGTTAACAACCCAAGCCTAGTTGAGCAAGCAATGGAAATGGGTCTTCGCACGTTGAAGTTCTTCCCTGCTGAGCCTTCAGGCGGTACTGGTATGCTTAAAGCACTAACAGCCGTTTACCCTGTTAAATTCATGCCTACTGGTGGCGTAAGCTTGAAGAATGTTGATGAATACCTATCTATCCCTTCTGTACTTGCGTGTGGCGGTACTTGGATGGTTCCAACTAACCTTATCGATGAAGGTAAGTGGGACGAACTAGGCAAGCTTGTTCGTGACGCAGTTGATCACGTTAACGCTTAATCTGTTTTAGATTTCGTGATAAAGCCTCACTTCGGTGGGGCTTTTTGTTATCTGGCGTTTATTGCGCTGACTAACCGTAAAACACGCTCAATCAACGTTCTGTTTCCCCATACCCTATCGCCGTTCTCCCTATGGCCTCGTACAGCTCCGTGACTAAGACAGGCAAGAACGAGTGATGTAAGGCTTTCAAGCGACCTCAGTATGCATCTAGCGAAGCGTTACTGGTGCTCCCTACCGCTTATCCAGCTCCTTATCCATCCCCTTATCCGACAATATTCCTTTTCAATACGTCGTCAAACATTTCTCATAGCATGCACTGAAGACCACAATAGACAAAGTGAGCCGAAAGAGTGTCCCGTCGTCCAGTTTAACGCCCACTCAGTGACAAAAATTCCAAATACGCACCTCTCAAGCACGAAAAAATGAATAAATAACATGGAAAGGCTACAGAACCGCAGACAAACACAAAATAGCGAGGTGAAAACAATGAGCTACACTTGAAATCCCAATACAAAAATTTTCAGTATAGAGTTCCAAATTAACGTGAATGTCGTCGCACAACCGCACTCAGTTGTAGCACATTTGTTACGGTTATAACTAAAATCTTATAGATACACATTTTTATAAGTGAAATGCTTATATTGTAATACATATAAACATTTAAATGGATATTTACCTTTAACCTGAAGTAAATCCAACAAACAACAAAATACAATAAAAACAGCAAGTTAAATTAACTTACCGTGTACACCCAAAAATCAATGCGACCTAGATCATACTAAAGACATATTGTAGTACAAATAAACCTTTGAACGCGTTAATCTAAGCCCAGTTAATTATGATATTTAAAAGGCTGAAAAGATGACTATCGATACTTTTGTTGTTCTCGCCTACTTCTTCTTTTTAATCGCTATTGGTTGGATGTTCCGCAAGTTCACCACGTCGACTAGTGATTACTTCAGAGGGGGCGGCAAAATGTTGTGGTGGATGGTTGGTGCAACCGCCTTCATGACACAGTTTTCAGCATGGACGTTTACAGGTGCCGCAGGACGCGCGTTCAATGACGGTTTCGTTATTGTAATCCTATTCTTAGCCAATGCTTTTGGCTACTTCATGAACTATATGTACTTCGCTCCAAAGTTCCGCCAACTTCGTGTGGTAACGGCGATCGAAGCTATTCGTCAGCGCTTTGGTAAAACGTCTGAACAGTTCTTCACATGGGCAGGTATGCCTGACAGCCTTATCTCTGCGGGTATCTGGCTAAATGGTCTAGCTATCTTCGTAGCAGCGGTATTCAACATCCCAATGGAAGCAACCATTGTGGTAACGGGTATGGTTCTAGTATTGATGGCAGTAACAGGCGGCTCTTGGGCGGTTGTTGCTTCTGACTTCATGCAAATGCTTGTTATCATGGCGGTTACGATTACTTGTGCGGTTGCAGCTTACTTCCACGGTGGTGGCCTAACTAACATCGTTGCAAATTTCGACGGCGACTTCATGTTAGGTAATAACCTAAACTACATGAGCATCTTCGTTCTTTGGGTTGTATTCATCTTCGTGAAGCAGTTCGGTGTAATGAACAACAGCATCAACGCTTACCGTTACCTATGTGCGAAAGACAGTGAAAACGCACGTAAAGCGGCAGGCCTAGCATGTATCCTTATGGTTGTTGGCCCACTAATCTGGTTCCTACCACCTTGGTACGTAAGTGCATTCATGCCTGATTTCGCATTGGAGTACGCTTCAATGGGTGATAAAGCGGGTGATGCTGCTTACCTAGCATTCGTACAGAACGTAATGCCAGCAGGTATGGTTGGTCTTCTTATGTCAGCAATGTTCGCTGCAACAATGTCTTCTATGGATTCAGGTTTGAACCGTAACGCTGGCATCTTTGTAATGAACTTCTACAGCCCGATTCTACGTCAAAACGCAACTCAGAAAGAGCTGGTTATTGTAAGTAAGCTAACCACTATCATGATGGGTATTATCATCATCGCGATTGGCTTGTTCATTAACTCTCTACGTCATTTGAGCTTGTTCGATATCGTAATGAACGTAGGTGCGTTAATTGGCTTCCCAATGCTTATCCCTGTACTACTTGGTATGTGGATTCGTAAGACGCCTGATTGGGCTGGTTGGTCTACGTTAATCGTTGGTGGCTTCGTTTCTTACATCTTCGGTATCTCGCTTCAAGCAGAAGACATCGAGCACCTATTTGGTATGGAAACAGCGCTTACTGGCCGTGAATGGAGCGACTTGAAAGTTGGTCTTAGCTTAGCTGCTCACGTAGTGTTTACTGGTGGTTACTTCATCCTAACTTCTCGCTTCTACAAAGGCCTATCGCCTGAACGTGAGAAAGAAGTTGACCAACTATTCACTAACTGGAATACGCCGCTAGTAGCGGAAGGTGAAGAGCAGCAGAACCTAGATACTAAACAGCGTTCAATGCTTGGTAAGCTTATCAGCACAGCAGGTTTCGGTATCCTAGCAATGGCTCTGATTCCAAACGAACCAACAGGACGCTTGTTGTTCCTACTATGTGGTTCGATGGTACTCACCGTTGGTATCCTGCTGGTTAACGCATCTAAAGCTCCGGCTAAGATGAACAACGAGTCAGTTGCTAAGTAGCTAAACAGCTAAACAGCTAAATAAGCAGCTAACAAGTTAAACTAAAATGAAGCCCATGTTATTCGATAACATGGGCTTTTTGTTTACCACTCAAACTTGCTGATACTTTTAACTCTGATTAGCACTTTAATGTGTCTCCTCTCCTTCTCGAAACCCATCCAATACACCCGTTACCCCCTCTTTCAGACAGAGTTTTCTTACCTCTATTTTTTGTAATCTCACTTTCTTTTAAACTTTCCAATGGTTTGATCTCTTTCTGCTTTTCTTTCTGTTACTTTTAACAACTAGACAAACACAACAGATAATTACAATGAAAAAAATATCACTATTACTTGCTTCCATTGCTCTGGCACTTTCTGGTGTCGCACAAGCTGACCAGCTAGAAGACATTCAAAAATCAGGCACACTTCGCGTCGGTACTACAGGCGACTACAAACCTTTTTCTTACTTCGACGGCAAAACCTACTCTGGTTATGACATTGACGTAGCCAAACATGTTGCAGAGCAGTTAGGCGTTGAATTACAGATTGTTCGTACCACATGGAAAGATCTGCTAACCGACCTAGACAGCGATAAATACGACATCGCGATGGGCGGTATCACACGTAAAATGCAGCGCCAGTTAAACGCTGAACAAACTCAAGGCTACATGACCTTTGGTAAGTGTTTTCTAGTCGCGAAAGGCAAAGCTGGACAATACGACAGCATTGAAAAAGTGAACCTTTCTTCTGTGCGTGTTGGCGTTAATATCGGCGGGACTAACGAGATTTTTGCGGATGCTAACTTGCAAGACGCGAGCTTTACACGTTACGAGAACAACCTAGACGTTCCGCAAGCCGTTGCGGAAGGTAAAGTTGATGTAATGGTGACAGAAACTCCTGAAGGTCTGTTCTATCAAGTGACGGACGAACGTCTTGAAGCGGCACGCTGTGAAACACCGTTTACCAACAGTCAATTCGGTTACCTGATACCAAAAGGTGAACAACGCTTGTTGAACACAGTGAACTTCATAATGGATGAGATGAAATTGAAAGGCGTCGAAGAAGAGTTCCTGATCCACAACTCTCTTAAGTAACTCTTTACGATTTATACAGTGACAAAAAAGAGGCCAGCAATGCTGGCCTCTTTCGTTATGGTTAAATGGTTCGCTTTTAGTTTAATCGTTAGATTCTAATAGCTAGCCTCCAATTTGGCGTTAACCGTGAGTGATGACATTTTGTTGCACTAACGCATCCAGAATGTCTGACGGCATGGTGCCACTTAAGGTTAGTTGTGGCGCAAGGTCTTCAACCACAATCACCTGTTCCGTAGTGCCTAAACCATCAGGGTTGATCGTTAGTTCAATATCATCCCCTTCCACTTTCGCGTCTATCTGTTGTAGCAATGCAGACATGTCTGGAGATGTATTCTTCAACTCAGGTAATACTTCTCGTAGATCGATTTGGTCTCCTTCAGACAGGCTGAAATCGGTAATGGTGTCTTCAACGCCATCTTCAATATTGAGCCATACAAACGAATCCATACCATTGCCACCGGTTAGAATATCGGAACCGCCGCCACCAATGAGTGTGTCGTTACCGTCACCGCCAACCAGCGTATCGTCACCCGCTCCACCTACAAGTCGATCATTTCCAGTTCCGCCAGTGAGGTTAGTATCAAAGTTACTCGCTAAAAGTTGCACATCGTCTGTTTCAGAAGACAGATCGAGATCTATTGGATTGGCAACAATATTGAGATTCAGATCGATGTTTTGAGATATCGCAATATCGTTGTTGTCCACCTCTTCAGATAGCGCCTCAACTTTCAAGGTGTAATTACCCGGGGTTAACGGCTTGCCTAATGATGACTGCTCGACGAGTCTGAGACTATCGATCGCATCAGCGGTCGCTATCCAAGTATCACCCACCAGCGAAACCGTACCCACATCACTGGTTACATCAACACCATCCGGAACATCACTAATCTTCAACGTTAACTCTTCAGTAATGTCCGTCAATGCAGCGACAATTCCAACTAAAGCGACTCCACTATTAGCGACCACAGCTGAGCTGGTCGTAATGTTTCTCACATAGTTAAATGCCGGATCAATAGACAAGGTTGGCGCATTAGCGACTGGTGTCACTGCGATATTATAAACCACTGGTGCGGTTTCAATCGCGATACCAGAAGGGTTACCGCTGTCTTTGGCGATTACTTCTAAGCCAATGCTATTGGTTGGAGACAAGCTCGCATCAAGGTAGACACCGTTTGGACTGGTTGGCGTATCAATCAGTGCATTTAGGTCACTCAGAGTACCGACTAAGATAACCGAACCAGTGTTGTTGCCGTTGACCATCACCGTCGTCACTGCTGGAAGAGATACGTTCAATGTACCGTAATCCACTGTCAGCGTGACTGTCATTAAGTCATTAGAAAATGCATCCACATAATCTGGGTCACTGACATTGATACCACTCAATAGCTGACCAGCATCCTCGTCAATAACCGTAGTGACACTGTCACCATTAACAACAGGCGTATCGTTCACTCCGTCGACAATCGCTGTGATCTCTGCAGTATCCGTTAGGAAATCATTAGCGCCGTTGGTTGTACCATCATCCTCGACGGTATAGGTGAACTTAACGTTACCGCTGTATTCATCAGCAGCCGTAAATATCCAGTACGGGCCAGTAATCATAGCGTCATCAGCGCCGCCGACGTTCTCGAAGCGCTGTAATTGGCCTTGGCCTTCATCGAGCACCAGATTAGTCACGGTAATCGTGTCGTTTTCCGGATCGCTCGTCGCTGTAATTAAGTCGCCCTCTTTAATGATCAACTGCCCTTCTTCAAGGATGTTTCCTAAGTCGATATCCGTTGCCACTGGCTGATCATTCACTTCCGTTACCACAACGCTAATTTCGCCGGTATCTGTTAAGAAATCATCAGCGCCGTTGGTTGTACCATCGTCCTCAACGGTATAAGTGAACTTAACATCACCGTTGTATTCGTTGGCTGCGGTAAATACCCAGTACGGGCCAGTGATCGTCGCATCATCAGCACCGCCCACGTTCTCAAAGCGTTGTAATTGGCCCTGACCTTGATCGAGCACCAAACTGTTCACAGTAATCGTGTCGTTTTCCGGATCAGTGGTTGCGGAAATCAGGTCTTCTTCTTTAATGACCAGCTGACCTTCTTCAAGCATGGTGCCCAAATCAATGTCCGATGCCACTGGCTGGTCGTTGACTTCTGTCACCACAAGGCTGATTTCAGCGCTATCGGTTTTAAAATCATCCGCACCATTGGTTGTACCATCATCGATAATGGAGTAATTGAATTTAACGTCGCCGTTGAAATCATTATCTGCAATGAATATCCAGAATGGCCCCGTAATCGCTGCGTCATCAGCACCACCAGCATTTTCATAGCGTGTTAGCTGACCTTGCCCTTGAGTAAGAGTTACGCCGGTTACCGTGAGGTTATGGTTTTCTAGATCAGAACTCGCTGCAATCAAGTCACCTTCAACAATCACGATTTGACCATCTTCCGCAATCGAACCTAAATCAACATTAGTCGCGACCGGAGCATCATTCACTTCCGTCACCTTAATGGTGAAGGTAGCTTGATTGGTTTGACCGGTATTCGGATCACCTGCGTCAATCAGACCGTTATTACCACCATCATCGAGGGTCGCATTGATTGTGACTAAACCACTCTGGTTGAGGTAGTTCTGGTCTGGGTCGGGTTTGAATGTCACTGCTCCATTAGTCAATGCGGTATTGATGTCGGCTTCTTTACCAGTAATCACCAATGAGCCGTCAGGTTGCAATACAAACGTCACGTCAGGAGAGCTGGTAAACTCAAACACACCCTGTGCACCCGTCAGTGTTTGGTCGACTTTAAGCGTCAGTTCATATGGAGCATCTGGATTATCAAAGTTTGCGTCGACGTCGTAGATACTAAAATTGTCGATGGCAACACTGATGTCTTCCGATGTTTCAATATTCGTTACGTTCACAAAGATCGGTTGATCGTTAATAGGATCAATCACCAGATCGACATCGAAGCTGGTTGGCGTACCTAGGTACTCTGTATTATCAGCATCAGTATCTACAGAACGTACCGTAATCTGTAGTGGACCATTGATACCCAGTACATTGCCTGTATCACTATTATGTTCTCCAGAATTGAATACGATCTTATCGAGAGACTGTGCAGGAACATCAAGTGTCCAAAGCTGCGTCGCCGGATTGTAGCTAGCCAATGTCGTGCCATCTGGATAGAAAATAGAAGCATCTTGAGGAACACCAGCCACTTCAACTCGAAGCGTTTCGGGCGCATTCTCGGTATACGTCCCGCTTCCTGTTGCAGACAATTCTTTATCCAAAATAGTCGCATTGATTTCGATATCAATGTTTTGGCCTTCATTACCTGTCACAGAATCAGTCGGGTTAGTATCAACATCATCACCAACAGGTACCACATGCAGTTTGAAGCTTGGCAAGTTTGCCGCCGCAGTAGGCACACCCAGCAACGATTCTTGAGTGAAGACTTCCACACCAAACTCAGCGGTACCACTGAAGTTTTTAGGCGGCAAGATCGAAATCTCACTTAAATCGAATGACAACCCCGAAGCTTGAGGCAGTTGAACACTCCACTCTCCATTACCATTATTTTTCACGGTATATGTCGAGCCTGCATCTGCACGCATTTGGAAGCCATCAGGGACATCGGTAAACTTAATCGACACAAACTGTTCTGAACCATCAAGGTCAGTCAGTGCAATCGATACAGGCCCCGTACCTGACAAGGAAATAAGTTGGTCTTCGTTACCTGTAATCTCGATAACATCCGGATCGCTACCCGGTCCAGTGACAGACACTTCATCGACCACAGGAACGACTTCAAAGCTGACACTCGTAGAGAAAGTATCTGAGTCTGTTGCCGTACCCGCAGGAGAAGCAGGATCATTATAGGTTGCGGTATCTGTGACTGTACCGCTGACATTAACCTGCACTTGGTTAATATCATTACCCGTTGGGTAATTTTCGATTGCCCTAAAGAGCACGTTATCGAGTGCACCCGCTGCTATTTCAGCCTGATTAAACGTAACAGATGTACCTAATGAAGTACCCGTGTTGTCATAGAATGCACCTATAGAAGGGTCGTCCAACGTTAAAGTAATGGACGTAAACGCTTCTTGGCCGCCTTCGACGCCGGAAACCTGATCCGAAATGGTCGAATTGAAGTCGAGCTGAATATAAGTGTCTTCGTAACCCACCGGATCTTGCCCAGCTTGACCGTCGGTATCAACAGGATTAAAGGCATCATCAAGCGAACCCACGACATTCACCTCAATCGTTGGATCCGTCTCAGCATCTGGTGCGACTTTGATGATAACTTCAGTCACTAAGGTCTTCTCATCGCCAGATTGTAAATCTTTGGTCACGATGGTCATTGGCAACCTAAAGTCACCAGAGTAGTTTGGTGGCAGATTCAATAACAAACCCGATGAATCGACGGCTACGCCCTGCTCAACAGTCGTCTCGTAAACATATTTCCCGTTCACAAAGTCAACATCACTTGTTCCCGACAGGCTAATTGGGAATGAGGTTGTAGCATCAATGACCAGAGTACCATCAATGATCACCGTCACTTGGTCAGTAGAATCATCGCGACCCGTCAAGCTCAAAATGCCGTTGAGTGCCGCGCCGAGATCAAGCTGAGTATCCTCAACGGCGTCGATAACACTGTCTGGCACAATCGCAATATCTGCGGCAACTTTGTCAGGTGCCGTCAGCACTTCAGGATAAGAAAGCGTTACTTCTCCGGTGCGTTGCACTTGGGCGGACGTTTCATTGTTAGCATCACCAGGATCTGATACCAAAGTGAAAATTGTCATCTTGATATCATTAAAGTCCCCCACCACGTCATCTGTATCATTGGCAGGGGTGAAATCTAATCCATTGGGCGCACTGACGCTAAAGGCATCTTCATTGGTCACAACCCAACGGCCACCGCCTTCGTAAGAGGCGCCAGTTACTAAAAGTTGCCCTAAGATATCATCAGATAACGCGCTTCCGTCAGTGTTAGTCAGCTGAACAATCACTTCGTCAACTTGCTCTTCTACTGTGCTTAAATCCGTTTCTTGGTATCGGACGACGTATTCACCGTCCCAGATTTCGTCTCCGTTAGTATCAGTCGTTTGGTTATCACTGTTAGTTGTAAATTTAATGACACCATTAGCGTCAGCCGTAATCGTAGTCAGGCCTCCAGAGCCATCTTCGTTTGAAACGACAATCTTGTTGTCGGCATCTCCAGGTTCAACGACGGGTCTTACACGCACATCAATCGTACCTGTAATCGTAGCGGTAACGATTCCCTGACCAGGATCAGTTGCATCAACATACTCATGATCGCGTTCTTCGATCATTACAACGGTATCAAGCGTGAAATCAGTACTTGAGTCTTGTGCTGGCGTCATTTGAATAAAGTTACTGTTCAGTGCTATCTGAGTGAACTCTTCTGGCGTCTGGCCACTCTTCGGCGTAATAGTCAACGTGTTCGCTACACTGTCATAAGTCCAGTCGACATCACCATTCACCGTTACACTCGCAATATCACTAGGGATCATACTAATGACGATGGATGTAAAATGCTCATCATCATCAATATAATCAGTGCTCTCTGGGTGCCAATCGATGTTGATAGCCGTATCTTCATTTCCGTTTGTAACGTTGCTGTAAGTTGCTGATGTGTCGATGATCGGCTCAACCAACACTCGAATTTCCTGATCGAATGTAAGCGTGTGGCCATCGTTTTCAGTTACGATGACTTTACCTTGAATGTGAATATTCTCGGTTGAAGAGTCGACAGGTCTGATGCGAATGCCTGAAGTTTTACCTGCCTCAGTAATGTTCGCTTCGTAGATAGGTTTGGATAAGTCAGGACTACCGCCCGGTCCAGTTTCGTAACCAACAAAGTTAAGATCAATAACCGTACCGTCGCCATCTTCGAGAATCACACCATCAGGAATACCTGAAAGGATTACAGTAATGGCTTCAGATCCATCTCCAGTTAGAGGAGAATCTGTTGGGTCATCAGGTTTACGTTCGCCAGACAATACAGTGAAGTCAAGCAGAGCAAAGCTATCGCCATTTTGACTCTCTTCAATTGTAGTTTGAACACCGTTTGTCGCGCCATCTGTAAACGTTGTCCAATCTGTACCATTCGTCCCACCATAAGGAGTATCGGCAACGCCTTTGACTTCAACGTTGACGGTTTTAGTTCCCAATATCTCCTCATCGATTTGGGCGCCCGTGGATAGATTTGCCGTATCTTTGACCACTCCCGTAACATCGAAGGTGAAATCGACATTACTGTGCTTGGTTGGAACAACCTCAACGTTAGCCAAATCGGAATACGCGATTTCTTGATAATCCACACCATTGATCGTGATGGTCGGAACGACTGTCGTGGTGCCTAAGAAGTAAAGCACTGCTCCTTCCGTAACATTACTTATGCGCACAAACAGTTCTTCAGAACTGTCAGAATCGACCGAACCTGTCATGGTGATGACTTCGTCTAACGTGAACGCGTCTTTATTGTCCAAAGGCCCGACGTAATCTGGATCATCGATATTGTCTTCGTTGATCTGAATTCGACTAACACTGAATGTGCCAGGGTCCGCATCTGCGGTCACATCAATAACAATACTTTGTTCCACAGAACGAGCCGTCGTCTTATCGTTTGCTCCACCGTTGGCTGAATCATCGTATGGGTTAAGCGTTTCTTCCGTAATTGCCGTCGCTTTGAACTCAATCTGCCCTGAGAAGTTATCAATAGGGTTAACTACGGTGCTATTGATATCAGCAGATGCGATGATATAAACACCATTAACGGGCGTTAACACATTGCCATTTTGATCAAGTAACTCAAACTTCCCGTCGCCTTGAACGGCTTCAAGTTCATAGGTAATCGTCTCAGTATTACTGTTATCTTGCGACTCTGCGTTCAGCTGCAACGTGACATTGTCTTCATCTTCGTTGACTTGATACTGATACGTGCTGTTGGAATCATCCCAAGTCGCAATATCCGCTACCGCTTCAATCTCGATTCTGAAGTTTGAGTTAATGGTGTGCTCCGTAGTGCCATTTTTCTCAATTTCAAGCTCATAACGAACTCGCCCACCAGTTTCATCCGAACTAGCGTGTTGGTCTGGAACAAAGAACAGGTTGTCGATCGTCGCGATAGTTTGTCTTGGTTCACTCGGGTTTGGAGCGAAGCTTTGTTCGAGTTCAGGAGAGCCAAATATAATGCTCCCATTTGACTCAGGCACTAATTCAATGTAGTCAGCACCATCAAAGTAATAAAAAGTACCTTGGTGACTATCACCTCCGTTCGGGCTTTTAATCGTCAACTGGCCAATAGATTCAGCGTTATCTTGGTCATACAGACTAACTTGCAGCGCAACTTGAGCTGGTGCATTAGGCAAGCCATTTTGGTTATCTTGAACATTCTCAAGAGTCGGCTCATCGCCTGTTGCGTAAGGTATGGTTGAGTCTCTACCCGCATCCTCGAAGGTCGTCACTTTCAGCGCAATTCTTGTAGAATCCCTATCAGTAATCGTAATATCTAACGGTGTTTCAGAGGTGTCTAAATCGCCATCTGTCGCAATCACGTTAATCGAGAAGTCGATAGTGTCTAGGCCGTCATGATCGAGATAGCCGTTAGCTTTGAATTCAACCTCACCATTTGAGTTGATGCGTAAAGTACCAAGCTGCCTTTCCTGAGTACCACCATTGCCATCATCGGTTTGCTCATAAACGCGGATAATTCGACTTCCGCTTTGAAGATTTAATGCGTCACTGTAATCAGTCGCATTACCTCTTTGGAAAACAATATCTGCACCATTATTTGAGATACCCTCAATTCGACTCAGTACCGCACCATCAGCCCCCACATCCGTCGCATTAGCAAACATGTCGACTTTAGAGTTATTGTAACCCTGCCCTTCAAGACGAGTAATCGATTGAGTTGTCACCAACGGAACATCATCAGTAACCGTGATTTTTAAATCGATCGCGTTTGATTGGTCTTGATCAAAATCTTCTGCAACAACAGAAAAATTAAGGTCAATCGCATTTTCATCTGCACCATCAGGGTGTTTAAGTGGTTTAAACAATTCAAATTGGTAGCTGTTATCCGAGGTATCGAAAATAATCTCGAACACCGCTTCATTACTCGTTGCAGTTTGAGCAACGTAAGTAAATGTTGTGCCGTTTTGTGAAACAGCTAGCCACTCTAAGCTTTCTCCATCAGAGGTTAAGCCCGTCAGAACCAAATCTTCATCAACCAGCTCATACAGCACAACGCCATCCGCACCTTCATCGACGGTGAACAGTCCATTGATAATGGTATCTTCAGATTGATCGGAACCAATGCCAGTAAGATCGTCTTCATCAACAACCGTTTCACCAGTCGGCGCCGTCATTACGGGCGCATCATCTAGCACCTCGATTGGCAATACATATTGGTTAGAATCATCGCCATCACCATCAACGGCGACAACATCAAACGGGATGGTTAATGTATCGAGGTTACTCGGTGTCGTAGCGTGATTGAGAGGGCCAAGCAAGGTAAAGGTGTAAGCACCATCATCAGTCAGCACTAATGTGAAGATTGGCGTTCCGCCTGGGACAGTTGCGCCTTGGTAGGTGGTCGTGTTAGCAGCACCTGTGATCTCAGCGATCTTAATACCTTCACTGCCCGACGATAGCGTTGCTTCCAACGTTGATATATTACGTAGTTCGTATACCTCGACTTGGTCTGCACCTTCTGTGGTAACAAATGAACCTGTCGCTTGTGCCAGAGCGCCCAAATCATCTTCATCAACCACAAACGTACTCGCGACAGTGGTGTCAGTAATGGTTGGAACATCATCGGTAATGGTCACGGTAAGGGGTTTCATCACTGAATCAGTGTTGTCTTTGTCGACTGCGATCACTGGCAAGGTGAAGATTTGATCATTGTTACCTTGTACAGGCAGGTGATCTAACTCTTCCAACAAGGTGAACGTGTACTCTCCTAGAACCACGCTGCTAAAGGTGATGGTGAAGATATCCGTTTGGACACCGCCGCTTTCAACGTAACCAATATAATGATCGCTGTTTAGAGGATCTTCTTTTAACTGAACCACCAAACCATCCGCTTTCAGATCGCCTGATGTGTTGAATTGAGCCGGATCAATACGGAAGTGGCTCACATCATCACTTCCTGCTGTGAAAGTAATGGTTTCAGTTTGGCTAACAGGTAAACCCGGTGAAGAACCATCAATCAGATTTGCTTCAGCCAACGCGACAGTCGGTACGGTGTCGATAGTTGGTGGCGCGCCATCGGCAATAGTTAACGTCACTGTAGACGTCACGATATCGCCGTCTTTATCTTCAGATGTCACCGTAATGGTCTTGACGATATCGCCACTAGAGTGGTCTAGATTGCGGTTAGGTTCAAAACGTACATCCCCTTCGAGATTGATACACAAGGAACCTTCAGTGAACACAAATTCTTGCTCACCCGTGTCGGTTTGTACCAAGGCTGTTTCAGCTTGATTGTCATACACAAACTTAGTGATTGTCGCGCCATCTGCACTTTGCGCAGGCATCACATCAAATGTCGTTGTGGTTGGTGTTCCCGTGGTTGGCTCAGTAATGTTGAGCGCACCTGACTGCATCAGCTGAACATCATCGGTGATGGTGACAGCCAGTGGTTTAGACGCTGAAATATCACCATCAGTATCTTCCGCGTAAACAGAAAGATCAAAGCTCAGATCGTTATTTCCTAAACCATCAACATGATCTAAACGTTCAAGCAGAGTAAATGTATATTGGCTCGGATTCGTGTCATCAAAATCCAGAGTGAATATGATTTTCTCGGCACCTGAACCATTAGTAGTAAATGCAATGTAGTCGCCTGAACCAGCTGGATCTTCACGTAAACTCAATTCAAGGCCATCAGACTTCAACGCGCCGTTGGTATTGAACAACCCTACTTCCACCACTATTTCAGCAATATCATCACTGCTTGCAAGTGAAGTAATGGTTTGAGTCATACTCACAGGGGTTACGCTAGGCGTCGAACCATCAGCAAGTAAGCTTTCTGACAATGCCACACCCGGCACAACGTCGATTGTTGGCCCATCACCATCAACAATGGTGAGCGTAACCGTCGACGAAAAGATATCGTTATCAAAGTCTGAAGACGTGAACACGATTAACTTAACAATGTTCCCTGCAGAGTGATCAAGGTTTCGATTTGGCTCAAACCTTACGTCACCATCTAATGTCACAAACAATGAACCTTCAGTGAAAACAAACTCTTGTTCGCCACTGATGTTCTGATTCAGAGTAATTGGAGAACCACCGTCATACGTGAACTGCGTAATGTTCGCGCCGTCTGCACTTGGTATTGGCATCACATCAACGGTAGTTGTTGTTGGAGTACCAGAACTTGGTTCGGTAATGGTTAAGAAGCCATCTTGCATTTGCTGGAGGTCATCTTCTATCGTAACCACCACATCGCGCTTCGTTGATTCAGAATCATCTGTATCAACAGCATAGATAGGCAAACGGAACGTCAGATTGTTGTAAAGCACGCCATCAAGGTGATCAAGTGCCTCAATCAAGGTAAATGTAAACTGAGCTTTGTTTGCACTATCAAAGCTAATGGTAAATACATCGGTAACGTTACCCATACCATCATCGGTATAACCAATGTAGTCACCAGCAGAAGCAGGATCTTCTTTTAGTTGAACAACAAGACCACTTGATTTCAACAGATCGCCAGGATTGAATTCGTTGGTCGCAATTCTAAAGTGACTAAAATCATCACTTCCTTCGGTGTAAGTGATTGTGTGAGTCGAACTTACCGGAGAACCAGTTGGCGTAGAGCCATCCGCTAGGTTGACTTCCGATAAGTTAACATCTGGAACCACGTCAATAACGGGATCGATACCGTCTTTGATCGTCAAGGTGACATCTGCGGTATCTGTATCGTTATCAAAATCACTGGTGGTGACGACAATCGTTCTTACAATGTCGCCGGATGAATGGTCAAGATCTCTGCTCGGCTCAAAACGAACCTCCCCTTCAATGGTGATGTACAGTAAGCCATCGGTTACGGTAAAGACTTGTTCTGTGGCGATGCTTGGGTCTAACGTTACAGCTGTGCCACCATCGTAAGTAAACTGTGTCACTTTCGCGCCATCAGCACTCTGCGTTGGCATAACATCAATGATTGGCGTCGTTGGTGGCGTACCCGATACCAAATCAGCTAATGAAGGCTCGATGATACTCAAGGTACCATCTTGAACGCCTTGTACGTCATCGGTGATCGCAACCGTCATAGGCGACATTGCAGAATCATCACCATCCGCATCAACCGCTAAAACAGGGACATCGAAGCTTAGTATATTGTTTTGTAATCCATCTACATGATCTAACGCTTCAAGTAGTGTGAACGTGTATTGCCCTAAATTGCTCGTCGAGAAGCTGATCATGAAGACGTTGGTTTCTACGTTAGAACCGTCTTTGACGAAGCCAATGTAATTACCAGAATTAGCTGGCTGCTCTTTTATTTCGACATCTAGGCCGTTCGATTTCAAAGCCCCTGAAGTATTGAACTGCGTAGGATCAACTCTGAAATGGCTTACGTCGTCACTACCCGTTGTGTAGGTAATGGTTTGTGTCATTGTCACTGGATTACCGGTTGGCGCAGAGCCATCAGCCAGTTCCACTTCAGATAACGTAATTCCGGGAACAAGGTCGATGGTAGGAAGGTCACCATCAACAATCTTCAGCGTCACGCTCGAAGTGACAATATCGCCATCGAGGTCAACAGACGTCACCTCAATCGACTTGGTAATATCACCACCAGCATGATTTTGATTACGTACCGGCTCGAATCGTATCTCACCTTCCGTCGTAATAAATACCGAACCTTCCGTGAAGACGAACTCTTGTTCACCATTCACATTCAAATCAAGACTTTCTGCAGTGTTACCGTCAAAAACAAATGAAGTGACTTTGGCTCCATCAGCACTTTGGTTTGGCATCACATCAAAGGTATTTGATGTTTCAACACTTGCTGCAGGCTCACGACTGGTGATTGTGCCGTCTTGCATCAACTGCACATCGTCGCCAATGGTCACGCCAAGCTGAGAGACTAACGAGTCATCGCCATCACTATCCACCGCATACACAGGTAGATTAAAGCTTAAATCGTTGTTGCCACGCGCATCTTGATGATCCAGAGCTTCGATTAAAGTAAATGTGTATTCACCTAAGGTTCCGGAGTTAATGTCCAACGTAAATACTGTTGTCTCAACATTAGACGAACTGGTGGTAAAGCCAATGTACTGACCAGAGCCTTGAGGTTCTTCGCGCAGTTCGACCGCTAAGCCATTCGATTTAAGTGCATCGTTAGTATTGAACTCGGTTGGTTCCAGACGGAAGCGAACCACATCATCACTTTGATTGGTAAAAGTAATCGTCTCCGTTTGACTAACCGCACTACCACTTGGCGCAGAACCATCAGCTAGGTTTGTTTCTGAAAGCGTAACACTTGGTACCGCATCGATAGTTGGAATATCACCATCGGTAATGGTCAGCGTAACGGTTGAAGTCACAGGATCGTTATCAAAATCACTTGAAGTAACCACTATCGACTTCACGATGTCTTCGCTGGCAGAGTGGTCAAGGTCACGATTTGGTTCAAAGCGCACTTGACCTTGAAGAGTGATGAATAGCTCACCTTCGGTGAAACTAAACTGCTGCTCACCTACGATGCTTTGATCGAGTGTTTTGACAATACCGCCAAATGAGAATTCAGTGATCGTCGCACCATCGGCACTCTGATTTGGCATCACATCAATGGTGTTGGTTGTGATTGTTCCGTCTGCAAGATTTGGCTCAGTGATATCTAACGTACCGTCTTGCATGATTTGAACATCATCACCAATGGTCACATTGAGTTGAGACACCAGTGAATCATCGCCATCACTGTCTACCGCATAAACAGGAAGATCAAAACTCAGATCGTTCTTATCTAGGCCATCTGCATGGTCTAGCGCTTCAAGTAAGGTGAAGGTGTATTCGCCCAACGTACTTGTAGAGAAAGCAATCGTGAATACAGGAACTTCAGCATTCGAACCATCGGCAATAAAACCGATATAAGTACCCGGATTAGCCGAATCTTCTTTTATCTCAACCGAAAATCCATTCGATTTCAGTGCACCGCCCACATTGAACTCTGTTGGCTCAATACGGAAACTCGCCACATCATCACTTTGATTGGTGAAGGTAATCGTCTCTGTTTGACTTACAGCACTGCCGCTTGGCGCTGAGCCGTCACTAAGATTAGTTTCAGACAGAGTAACGCTTGGCACTGCATCAATGGTTGGGATATCACCATCAGTAATAGTCAGAGTGACCGTTGACGTCAGTACATCGTTATCTAAATCGCTTGAAGTCACCACAATCGACTTCACGATGTCTTCGCTCGCTGTGTGGTTTAGATTGCGATTTGGCTCGAAACGCACTTCA